>BDTL01000102.1 GCA_002898115.1 bacterium BMS3Bbin02
GACGGCACCAGGACGTACGGCAACGCGGTGGGGATCGTTGTCGACGGTATGGGTTCGCCGGTTATTCGCGACAACGACATTCGCAACTCCGGTACCGACGGTATTCGGCTGGCCGACGCCGCAACCTTCGGCGCCGGGTCCACAGCGAACTGTCTCATCGGTAACGGCTCCGGCGTGACAAACACCACGGGCGCTGCGGTCACCTTCGTCAATAACTGGTGGGGAGTGAGCAGCGGGCCGTCCGGACAAGGTTCCGGCGCGGGTGACAGCGTCGGTATCGACATTGACTACACCCCATGGCTCAACGTCGCACCCACCGGTTGCGAAGCGGGCCCCACCTTCGGCGACGTTCCGGTCACCGACACGTTTTACGACGACATCGAGTGGTTGGCCGCTCAAGGGATCACCCGGGGCTGCAACCCACCGGACAACAGTCTGTTCTGTCCGAATGATTCGGTTACCCGCGCTCAGATGGCGGCGTTCTTGCGCCGGGCTCTCGAAGGCGCCCTGGTTGTCGAGGAGGCGGTGACGTTCACGGACATCGGCGGTTCCGTGTTCGGGTTGGACATAGAGTGGCTTGGCTCGGTCGGTGTCACAAAGGGATGCAACCCTCCGGTGAACGATCGGTTCTGTCCGGACGACGTCGTGACGCGAGGTCAGATGGCGGCGTTCCTGGTGAGAGCATTCAGCTACACGGCAGGTTCCGGATCGAACGCGTTTGGCGATGACGACGGGTCGATCTTTGAATCAGACATCGAGCGGCTCGCACAAGCAGGAGTCACTCTGGGATGTAACCCACCGACCAACGACTTGTTTTGTCCGGATGATCCGGTGACGCGAGGTCAGATGGCGGCGTTCCTGCGCCGGGCTCTGGGTTAGGCGAGGGACGGCAACGCCCGCCGGCCAGTGATCGGCTTGTCTGTGGCGTCGTGAGAGGCCCCTGCGGTGCAGGAGCCTCTCAGGCGGTCCGAGGCGCCGTTCGGGATTGTCAGACCGTCGCTCTTGGTGTGGCTGGATCATTCTCAACGAGCCGATGGGCGAGGCTGTCGAACGTATCCGACTTCGCCACCCACATCAGGCCACCGCCGGTGAACCCGAACACGAGGCCCAACCCGGCGAGAATGCCGACCAGGCCGAGGCCCATTTGCAGCACCGAGTGGGTTACCACCCCGACGCCGAGCTCACCAAACAACCCGTGGACGGTTCCGCTCCACGCCTGACTGCGAGCAGGGCCTTCGATGGGATTCTTCCGGTCGAAGTCAGTCCAGTAGCGGCCCGCAACATCGAACTCGTAGGTGCCAGCGGCGTATGTCTCCCCGTTGTATTCCACGGGCTCGGCCAGTGTCACAGTCTGGGTGCCGTTCAACACGTGGTAGCCGATCGTCGCCATCTGGAACATGTACTCGCTCGCCGTATTGACCAGTGGATCATTCGGATCGAGGTCCGCCATCTTGACCGGATAGTTCCAGTCATCGGTGAGAAGCGCCATGATGGCGTCTGCACCCTCGGTCGTGCCGCGATCGATGAGTTGGCCATCGTCGTTGTAACTCAGTGTGACGTTTTGCGCGTCACTGAACGCCTGCAGCGAGTCGTACCCAGCCTGAATTCGCGTATAGGCGATACCGCTTGCAACGAAGAACCCAAGGCCGACCGCGAGCAGCGCGATCCCTAGTAGTCGGAGTCTTCGCATCATCAGGATCTCTCCTTACTCTTGCTTGTGAAATGTTTCACAAGCTCTCTATACATCGTCCTCCTCCCCCTCAGGGTTCGTTAGGGCCATTGGTCACACCCCGCGCATGGTTCGAACCTCGTGTGTTTTGGGTGCGGCGCCCGGACCGATGACGGCGTGAGATTCTGCGGTCGGACAGGCCCGTTCGGCCTCGCCGTTGGACTCTCGAAAGCATGCGAACTGAGACACCCACTAACGTCGGTCCGCCCAACATTGGGGACCGATCGTTGAGTTAACGGTGCGTTTCGACCACCATGAAGTGGTGACTACGACTGAAACATCGACTTTCGCGGTACGAGAACGAAGTGCGTATCTGGCCAAGCTCGCCAACCAGCGTCTGCTCTCCGAGCACACGGTGGCGGCGTATCGCCGCGACCTCAGCCAGTTCGCAGAATTCTGTGTTGATGTTGCGGTGGCGGACCTGACAGACGTTGATCGAGTTGTGATGCGCCGATACGTACAACGCCTGGCGAAGAGTGGTGCGGCGCGCTCAACGCTCCAACGCAAAGTGAGCGCGGTGCGAGGGTTCTTCGCCGACCTGGTTGAACAGGACTTGGTGGCCGTGGATCCGACGGTTGGGCTCCGTTCGATGAAGAAGCCCGCCCGTCTCCCCAAACATCTCGCCGCGGCGCCGCTCGGGACTTTCCTGGACCAGCTCTCCGGTACCGACCCTGTGACACTGCGTGACAGAGCGATTCTTGAGGTTCTCTACGCAACCGGCTTACGTGTATCCGAGCTCGCGAGTCTGACCGTCGGTGATGTGGAGCCTACCCAGCGGTTCCTGCGCGTTGTGGGAAAAGGCGACAAGGAACGTGCGGTGCCGCTTGGCGGGGCGGCCGCGACTGCCGTCGCGAAATACCTGAAAGGCGGACGTTGCGCGCTGGCCGGGAGCGCCGTGAACAACGAGCTTTGGGTCGGAGTGCGAGGCGGGGTACTAGACACACGCGGAATTCGGCGTATTGTTCATCAGCGACTGGGAACTTTTCCACACGCACTGCGGCACTCTTTCGCGACTCACCTCCTTGAGGGTGGCGCAGATCTGCGGGCGGTGCAGGAACTGCTCGGTCACGTTGAACTAGCCACTACCGAGATTTACACTGCCGTAACTCGAACACATCTCAGAAATACTTATGAGCGATCCCATCCGCGTGCCTGACCCAGCCGAGCACGAACTACAAGAGCTTTGGAAAAAGTTCAAGACCGAAGGTGACAGTAGGTCACGCGAGGGTTTGATTCTGCACTATTCGCCGTTGGTGAAGTTTGTTGCCGGCCGCCTCGGCGCCGGTTTGCCCCGAAACGTTGATGCCCAGGATCTCATTAGTTACGGCACCTTCGGACTCATCGATGCTATTGATAAGTTTGATCTGGATCTCGGCTACAAGTTCCAGACGTACGCCGTTAAACGCATCAAGGGTGCGATCCTTGACGAGCTGCGTGCTCTTGACTGGGTACCGAGATCGGTTCGATCTCGGGCCCGCGAGATCCAGCGATCGATGGCGGAGATGGAGCATACGCTGCAGCGTTCGCCCACCGACGAAGAACTCGCGTCCCACATGGACATGCCGCTGAAGCAACTTCAGGATCACTTGGGGGAGCTTTCAACACTCGGTTTCATCGCGCTCGATGATCTGCTTAACCCGGGCGAGCGCGATAGTTCGGCGGTCGGCGATTTGCTTGCCGACCCGAAGGCGCTCGACCCAAGCGGTTCGTTTGAGAAGGAGGAGTCTCGTTTCGCGCTTGCTGACTCGATCAACCGCCTGCCTGAACGCGAACGCCTCGTTGTCACCCTGTATTACTACGAGGGCCTCACACTCGCCGAGATTGGTCGAGTGCTTACTGTTACGGAATCACGGGTTTGCCAGATCCACACAAAAGCGGTGATGAGTCTGCGTAACCGTTTGATGGAGCCGCCGTACCAACGTTGAGTTCGGTTTCCCGAAACGAGTCTGCCTGGAGTACACTCCACTCCCAATAAGCAGGTTCGCTGCAATCTCCAGTGGTCGATGCGCGTGTGTTGCGCGTCGTGGAGGCTTAAAGGGCGCACCGATGTACGAACCAAAAACAAGGAGAAAGCAATGCCTGCAGTAACTATGCGGCAACTGCTCGAAGCAGGTGTGCACTTCGGTCACCAGACACGACGCTGGGACCCGAAGATGCGCCCATTCATCTTCGGCGAGCGCAACGGTATCCATATCCTCGATCTTCGGCAGACGATCACAGCGGTCGAGCTGGCCGCGAAGGTGGTCCGTGAGGCCACCGCAAAGGGCGGAACCGTGCTCTTTGTGGGAACGAAGAAACAAGCCCAGGCTGCCATCCAAGAGAACGCACTTCGTGCCGGGATGCCCTACATCAACCACCGTTGGCTTGGTGGCATGCTCACCAACTTCCAGACGATCCACAAGCGTATTCGCTACATGCTTGAGCTTGAGGCGATGGAAAACTCCGGTGAGTTGGAGGCGATGACGAAGAAGGAGCGCCTCAAGCTCCATCGCGAACTGGTCAAACTCCAGGCTGTGCTCGGCGGTGTACGCAAGCTCAACGAGCCTCCCAACGTCGTGTTCATCATCGACGTGAATGAGGAGCATATTGCAGTGACCGAAGCGGCGCGCATCGGGGCTGAGGTCATCGCGGTCGTCGATACGAACTGTGATCCTGACAACGTGGACATTGTGATCCCTGGAAATGACGATGCGATCCGTACTGCAGAACTCATGTCCGGTGTGCTCGCCGACGCGGCGCTCGCGGGACTCGAAGAGTTCCATGCCAAGGCAAGCAAAGGTGACGATGACAAAACCGCCGCCGACAGCGATGCCAAGGCCAAGGACAAGGCCAAGGACAAGGCGTAACGATGGCAGTCACCGCAAAGGACGTACAGGCCCTCCGTCAGGCGACCGGCGCCGGAATGATGGATGCTAAGCGCGCCCTCACGGAGACCGATGGCGACATGGACAAAGCCAAGGACCTTCTCCGCGAGAAGGGGCTTGCCGCCGCCGCGAAACGAACAGACCGGACGGCGACCGAAGGAACGATCGGTAGCTACATGCATGAGCAGGCCGGGCGGCCGGTCATCGGAGCGACTGTGGTGCTGTCATCCGAGACCGATTTCGTGGCAAAGAGTGATGAGTTCCAGATTGTCGCCGACGACCTGGCAATGCACATAGCCGCCTCAGCACCGAAGTGGATCACCGTCGAGGATGTTCCTGAGGACGCCATTGCCAAAGAACGTGAACTCATTGCGGCCCAGGCGCGCAATGAGGGGAAGCCCGACGCGATCATCGATGAGGTCGTCGAGGATCGCGTGAAGTCCTTTTACGCCGACTACGTGCTCACAGAACAGAAGTTCATTCGGTCGGACAAGTTTGATGGAACCGTTGGAGCACTCGTCACCGACCTCGCCGCTCGCATGGGTGAGAATATTTCAGTGACGGCGATGGCTCGTCTCGCTGTCGGCGAAGAGGTGTAACGCGATGGGTCGACGTGTCCTTCTCAAGCTCTCCGGAGAGTCATTCGCTGATCCCGAGGTCGGATACGGGATTGATCCATCCACAATCGAACGGGTTGCGGCCGAGATTGCAGAAGTATCGCGAGAGGGATACGAGGTGGGGATCGTTGTCGGCGGCGGCAACATCTTCCGCGGGCTGAGCGCGGCTGCCGCAGGCATGGATCGGGCGAACGCCGATTACATGGGCATGCTGGCGACCGTCATCAACGGTCTTGCTTTGCGAGATGTTCTCGAAAAGGCAGGCGCAGAATGTCGTGTGCAGACCGCGGTGAACATTCAAGCCGTGGCGGAACCGTATATCCGCTTGCGTGCGGTCCGTCACCTCGAGAAGGGCCGGATCGTGATCTTCGCCGGAGGTACCGGCAACCCGTACTTCACCACCGATACCGCAGCAGCCTTGAGAGCCGCCGAGGTCGGCGCGGTCGCCGTGCTCAAAGCTACGAAGGTGGATGGCGTTTTTGACAAAGATCCTTCTCAGTTCGCCGACGCCGTTATGCTTGCTGACCTCTCCTACATGGATGCGGTGAATCGCCGTCTCCGTGTCATGGACACAACAGCCATTACGATGTGCATGGAAAACAACTTGCCGATCCGCGTGTTCAACATTTCCAAGCCGGGGAATGTTGCGGCCGCGGTACGCGGGGAGGCCGTGGGGTCTCTCGTCCACTGAAAGGCTTGCCATGGTTAAAGCGGTTCTCGATGAGGCTCAACTCAAGATGGACCTCGCCGTCGAACACACGGCGCAAGAGTTCGGTAACATCCGTACCGGCCGGGCGAATCCCGGCATCTTGAACCGTGTCACGGTTGACTACTACGGCACTCAGACGCCGCTGAATCAACTGGCCGGATTCGCTGTCCCTGACGCCCGAATGCTGGTGGTGCAACCGTACGATAAGACCGCTATGGAGGCGATCGAGCGAGCGATCAGCGAGGCGAACCTGGGTCTGAACCCCTCAAACGACGGCAACGTTATCCGCCTTGCGTTCCCGGCGCTCACCGAGGAGCGCCGCAAGGAGTTGATCCGGATAGTGCGCAACACGGCTGAGGACGGACGCATCTCGGTGCGCAATGTGCGTCGGCAGGTGAAGGACGAGGTTGAAGGTCTTGACGATATATCGGAGGATGATGTTCGGCGAGCAGAAAAAGCCTTGCAGAACCTCACCGATGCATCGGTAGGTCGGATCGACAGCTTGCTCGCACACAAAGAGGAAGAACTCCTCGAAGTTTAGGAGTCCCCTCAGCGTTTTGGTCGAAACGGAGCAACGTGAGTTCAACAGATAGCGGCGACGGCGAAAGCCGGGACACGGGCGAGGATTCGTCGGATGTTGTCGATCCTGCCCAACCACCCTTGTTTGATCTGATGGGCGATCCCGCCGAGTACGGCGTGGACGATGCCGGGAACCCGCTCGACGTCGGCAGCGGGTTTGGCGATCTGTGGGCGATGGATGGTGATGACATTCCCGACTCTGACCCGATCGCCGATAACCCGCAGGCCGCGTCGGTCCAGCGCGCACGCAGGCTTTTTGCCAGACGCACCGAGTCACGATCATCGGACCTCTCCGAAGAGCTTGCCGATGACGAACCGAAACTCCAGGACGAACCCGAGAGCGCTACCGAACTCGAGCCGGCGGTACCGGACACAGCGATACCTGCCGCCGGCGACAGTGATGTGCTCGGTGTTATTCCACGGGTGGATCCTGCGCAGCCGTCATCGGGCGAATCTCGCTCTCCGACCGGTGAAGCTGTCGACGATTGGCTTGCTGTCACAGATCAGGTGGATCACGAAGCCGCGGCCAGCGACACAACAGTGAGCAAACGACGCCGTTTCGGCTGGCTTCGCGCTCAACCTGCTCCACACGACGAGGCGGTAGCGATCGGTGAGGAATCGGCGGAAGCTGCGGTCCCCGCGACGGAGTCACCGTCTGAGGAAAAGCCGGTCGAATCGTCTAGCGGGACCACACCCGGCTCCGCGGATATGGGGGAGCCGCTGGCGCCCGTCGTGGCGAGCGTCGCAGACTCCCCGGATGAACTAACCAGAATTCCCCTGGTTCGACCCCCCGACAGCCTCAAGGATCCGCAGTCGGAGAGCACCGCCCCCGGTCAGGTACCCCCGACAGAGGACCCGCCCCCGGTTCCAGGGTTCGGATCGTCGGAACAGGTCACCTCACCGTTGCCTGACCAGATTGCCGCCGTCCATGAAATTTCTGCACATACAGGCGGTCCGGTACAGCCGTCGCAACCCGGCGTGCAGCAGAACCTCCGGGACGGTGATGTGTTCGACATCGACGGCGAGACCCCGACGGATGATCTCGATGATGATGCTTCCGGCACAGCAGGGGTTATCGCGGAGGCCGACGCTGAGTCTGCCGAGGATGAGGGTCTGCGGGTTTCGTCGACACTGAGTGTTGTCCCGCCAGTGCCAACTCTTAGCGCGGTGCCCGACGCGCCCGAGGATTCGACACCCTATTCGGTGGACTCATTCGACGATTTCGCGTTCGATTTCGAAGATCTCATGACGCAAGAGACCCTGGACGAACCAGAGCTTGATCCATCCGGCTCCCCCTTGGCTCAGTGGCCTGGAGACGGGTCTGCAAGTACGTCGGAGGACTCAGGGCCGGCAGTCGCCGGCGCAACTTCAAGCCAGGAGCCGCCGACACAACGCGCGGACGACACGACGTTCGACCCGGCTACCGGTGAGACCGAAACAGGTGCCGAAGACGCGGGGCGAACTGATGCCCGGGTGGAGTCGCGATCCAATGGGTTGTACGTTCCGAACAACGTCGTTCCCGAGGCTGCGGAACCTGTCGGTGATGAAGACGGTGACGAGGAATACGAGCACGTGGAGGTGAAGCCGGGTGCCCCTGTCGACGTCGCGGCCTACACCTCTGAAGAATATGTGCAGGAATCGACCGCGGAACATGCGGGACTGGCACGCGCGATTGCCGAGGCAGATGAACGAGGCAGCGAACATGCCGCGCTGTACGCGGCTCTCCCCGGTATGGAGGACGAGGTCGTGGGGCTGGAGGATGTGGTCGACATGACCATGGAGCAGGAGTCGGTGAACCTCGCCAAGCCTGCGCCTCCGTCGGATATTGCCACGCGAGTAGGTACGAGTGTCGGCCTCGTAGCTGTTGTTGCACTGGCCCTGCTC
Organism: bacterium BMS3Bbin02; assembly: GCA_002898115.1. Taxonomy (GTDB): domain Bacteria; phylum Actinomycetota; class Acidimicrobiia; order Spongiisociales; family UBA5794; genus BMS3BBIN02. Next base: position 8,383 of record BDTL01000102.1, read on the forward strand.
AATCCGGTGACGACAGGGATTCTAGCGTTTTTCGCGTTCGGTATTGCTGCCCTCGAGTATTACACCGCTCTGCAACGCGCCGGGGCTCGGCCCGTGACGTGGGCTGGGCTTCTCGGGATTGCGGGCGCCTTCGTGGGAACGTGGGTTTTCGGTCTTGTTGCCATCCCCGTCTCCGTTGTGCTGTCGACGATCGCGGCCGCACTCTTCCTATCGTTCAAGCCGACCTGGCCCCGTCCCGGGGTGAATCTGGCGTTCACGATGCTCTGTGTCGCGTGGATCGGTGGCTCCGGTGGCTTGATATTCTCGATATTGAGGAGTCCCGACTACCGGGTGCTTGTGGCTGTGCTGATTCTGATGGTGGTCGTGCTTGACGTGGCCCAGTACTTTACGGGACGAGCATTTGGGAAGCGCCCACTCACGCCGGTCGTGTCGCCGAAGAAGACAGTCGAAGGGCTTATTGGCGGATACGTGGCACTCGTGGCAGCAGGGCTGGTGCTTTCCCGGTTCGCTTTCTGGGACCAATCGACCGCGATGGTGCTCGTCGTTTCGATCGGAATCGTCGCACCGCTCGGCGACCTATCGGTCAGTGTGATTAAGCGATCTCTGCGAATGAAGGATATGGGCGTGGTGTTACCCGGTCACGGCGGCGTGCTCGACCGGATTGATGCACTGCTGTTCGCCATACCAGCCGCCTGGGTTGTTTTCACCTGGGCAGGACTGATGTGAAACCGATCGTTCTGCTCGGAGCGACCGGGTCGATCGGACGCCAGACGCGCGATGTGGCGGCTCGCCAGGGTTGGGAGATTGTGGGCCTTGCAGCCCGTTCTGCGTCCGATGAGTTGTTGGTCGCCGCTAACGAGTTCCCCGAGGCGGTTGTGGTTGTCGCCGATCCGCTTGACAACGGTCGGTCACACTTCGAGACCGTTCTCGGCGATCGTGTGCAGTTCGGCGACGATGCTGTCGAGGACCTTGCGTCGCGCCGTGGCGTGGTGGTCGTGAACGGAATCGTCGGTGCTGTCGGTCTTCAAGCATCGGTCGCGGCGCTGGAGGCCGGCAACCGTCTTGCTCTTGCCAACAAGGAGACCCTGGTTGCGGGCGGACCCGTCGTCCTTGAGGCGGCTCGGCGTGGAGGGGGAGAAATAGTTCCGATCGACTCGGAACACTCGGCGTTGTGGCAGTGCCTCGTGGGCGAACGCCGTAGCGACGTGCGTCGTCTGATCCTCACCGCATCCGGGGGTCCGTTTCGATCCCGTACCAGGTCCGAACTGGAGAATGTCACTGTCGCCGAAGCACTCAACCATCCGACGTGGTCGATGGGGCCCCGTATCACAATCGATTCCGCAACCCTTGCCAACAAGGCTCTCGAGGTGATTGAGGCGCATTACCTCTTCAACGTGCCGTACGACGCAATAGACGTTGTTGTGCACCCCGAGAGTATCGTTCACTCAATGGTGGAGTACGCCGATGGGGCGATAATCGCCGAACTCGGCGCTCCCGATATGCGTCTGCCCATTCAGTACGCCCTCGCGTACCCGGAACGCGCCTTCGTTCCGCCCGATCCCTTCGATTTCACGGCCCAACCTCTCACCTTCCACGAACCCGACACAGACACATTCCGGTGCCTCGCACTCGGGTACGCGGCGGGGCGGATCGGGGGATCGGCCACTGCGGTGCTCAATGCGGCGGACGAGGTCGCTGTCGCTGCGTTCCTTGAGCAGCGGATAGGGTTTCTTGAGATAGCGGACGTCATTGACGCGGCACTCGAAACCGTCGAACACGGACCGGTAACTACCATTGCTGATGTGGTCGCCTACGACCATGAGGCACGCCGGGTGGCCGGCGAATGGATCGCAGGCAGGGGATAGATACAAGGTACGCGCGCGGCCACGCTACCGTTGCGGGCTAACAAGAACCACGAGGTTTCATGGGATCAATAATCGTCGGTGTCGGCATCTTGGCGGCGATCGTCATTCACGAAGCAGGCCATTTCCTGGCCGCTAAGGCTTTCGGCATGAAGGCCACTGAGGCGTTCTTCGGATTTGGTCCAAAACTGTGGTCGATCAAACGCGGCGAGACAGAGTACGGCGTCAAGGCAATACCGCTCGGCGGATACGTGCGGATCATCGGCATGAACCCGCTTGAAGAGGTTGATCCCGACGAGGAGCACCGCACATACCGCGGCAAGCCATTCTGGCAGAAATCAGTTGTGGTACTCGCCGGCATCGGATCTCATTTCGTTGTTGCATTCGTGTTGTTCGCCATTGCTGCGGCGATGTTTGGACAGACATTCCAAACGCTGACAATTGATGCTGTATCGGAGATCTATCAGTCGGGTGAAGGAACTCAGCCGCTCGCCTGGGGTGAGGACGATCGTGTTATCTCGGTTGACGGCGTACCGGTCGCGGACTTTGAGTTTCTGCAGCCGACTCTCGGCCAGACTGTTGACGTCGTGGTCCTTCGCGACGGTGAAGAGATCACTCTCGAAACCGACTTCACACTGGCGGCTGCACCGGCCGCCAGTATCGACATTCGGCGTGGTGACACCATTACGTCAATCGACAACACACCGGTGTCGACATGGGACGAGTTCGTTGCCGTCGCCCAAGCTCGCCCCAATCTGGAGACGGCGCTCACCGTCGAGCGCGACGGTGACACAATCAATCTGAGCGTAACGCTGGCGGAGCGCGAGAACGATGGCGTCGTCACCGGCTTTCTCGGTGTTGCTCCCGGGCAGGTAAACGAGAAGTACTCGACTCTCGGCGCGGTCCGGCAGGGAGCATCGTTTCTTGTAATAACCACTGGTGATGCAGTCGTTGGTCTGGTGGGACTCATCGGCGCGGTTCCCGACATGGTCGCCGGCGTTTTTGGAGGTAGTCCGGTTCCGGTCAACGATGTACGGCCCATCTCGCCGATAGGCCTCGTCCAGATTGCCGGCCAGGCCGAGGTTGGCGGCGCAATAGCCCTACTTGCGTCGGTGAATGTGTTTCTCGGTGTGCTCAACTTGTTCCCGATGTTTCCCCTCGACGGAGGACACTTCGTTGTTGCCGCGTACGAAAAGATTCGCGGACGTTCCCCCGATGTCCGTAAGCTCATGCCTGTCGCAGCCGTGGTATTGGTCTTCCTGGTGACATTGGGTCTGTACGGGGTCTATCTCGACCTGTTCAACCCGCTCCAGTTCTAGTGGTATGTCCCGGGTGCCTTGATCGTCTGTAGGCTGTTGCACGTATGAGTACTCCACGTTCAACGACGCGTCCACTCATGGTCGGCACTGTCCCAGTCGGGGGCGATGCGCCGGTCACTGTGCAGTCAATGACGACGACAAAGACTGCCGACGTCGATGCAACCCTGGCGCAGATTTACGCGCTGGCCGGTGCCGGCGCGGACATCGTGCGGGTGACCTGCAACGACGTTGCTGCAGCTCAGGGCATTGCCGAGATGGTCCCGCGGTCACCGGTTCCACTCATTGCGGATATCCATTTTCAATACAAGCTTGCTCTTGCAGCGATCGAAGCAGGAGTTGCCGGTCTTCGGCTCAACCCGGGGAACATTCGCAAGGAGGACCACATCAAGGAGGTTGCACGGGCCGCCAAGGGGGCTGGGATCCCCATTCGGATCGGCGTCAACGCTGGATCTCTCGACAAGGACCTTCTTGAGAAACACGGTTCCGCGACACCGGAGGCTCTTGTCGAGAGTGCAATGCTTGAGGCACGATATCTCGAAGAGGTTGACTTCTACGACATCAAGATTTCCGTGAAACACTCGAACGTGCCTCGGATGATCGATTCGTATCGTTTGTTGTCTCGGACGTCTGACTATCCGCTCCATCTGGGGGTGACCGAGGCGGGGCCACCCCCGGGCGGACTTATCAAGTCGGTCGCCGGCATAGGGACACTGTTGTCCGAGGGAATCGGTAACACGATCCGGTTTTCGCTTACAGCTGATCCTGTTGAAGAGGCCAAGGCCGGTCGTCAGCTCTTGGAGTACCTCGGCCTGCGGGAGCGTTCCGACCTAGACCTCATCGCGTGTCCCTCATGTG
>BDTL01000103.1 GCA_002898115.1 bacterium BMS3Bbin02
CTTCCGATCTCCAGCGTACTCCGAGAGTATGCCGGCCATCGCACTCACGCCGATCGGATCAAGACCGCTGAAAGGTTCATCGAGAACTAGCAAATCAGGGTTGTGGACGATCGCAGCAGCGAGTTGGACTCGCTGCTGGTTGCCATGTGACAACTCCTCGAGCCGGTCACCCGCCCGATCTTCCAGACCGAGACGTTCCAACCACAGCGAGGCCTGTTCTCCTGCGTCTCGTCGGGCCATGCCGTGGAGCCGTCCGAGAAAGACCAGTTGATCCCGAATCTTCATCTTCGGGTAGAGCCCACGTTGTTCTGGCATGTACCCGAATGACCGACGGATCTGCGGATCGATCGGTTTGCCGCGCCATGTCACCGATCCGTGGTCGGGTTTGATAAGGTTGAAAACCGCTCGCATCGCGGTAGTTTTGCCGGCCCCGTTGGGACCAAGGAAGCCGAGCAGTTGGCCCGATTCGACGGTGAACGTACAGCCATCAAGCGCGGTGACGTCGCCGTACGACTTATGGAGATTGGAGATCGAGAGCATACGGTTTTCGAAAGGTTAAGAAACTACCAACGATCATAGTGGACGGTATCCGCCTGAAGTCTGCGGTCCCTCCGGGCGGAGCCGCGTGATTGGTCGTCGGCTGCGCCAAAACCGATGGTGATAACTCCGAGAGGCATGATGGTGTCCGGCACACCAAGCACAGCGCTGAGATCGTCGAAGTTGTGAGACCCCTGGAACCCCGCGGCAAGTCCTTCGTTGACGACGGCGAGCAGAATCGCCATCATTGTGGCGCCGCCGTCGACCCACCAATACGGCACATCCCAGTCAAGTGTGTCGAGGTCAGGGCCGAGCTTGTCCGACTCTCGATATCGATCGAGATAGGCCTCTTCGGATACTGTCACCACGACATGGACCGGTGCCACAGAAAGCCAGCGTGGGTACCCTCGATCAACGTAGTCCTGCTCGTTAGCTGCCTGCGCGATGCGCTCGCGTTGGTCGCGGTCGGTTATGACGATCAGGGACTGACCCTGGGCGAAACCGGCACTTGGCGCTCGGAGCGCTGCATCGACAATGCGGTCAAGCGATTCCGTCGGTACCGGTGTGTCGAGATACTGCCGTATCATCCGGCGGCGGCGGATCACCTCGCCAAAGTCCATCTACAAGTCTTCGAGCGACTTGAGGATGTCCTCCATTGCCGCCTTACCGTCGGCGAAGAGCATCATTGTGGAATCCATGTAGAACAACGGGTTGTCGATGCCGGCGAATCCGGGGGAGAGCGAGCGTTTTACAACGACCACGGTGCGCGCCCGGTCGACTTCGAGAATCGGCATTCCGTAGATCGGACTTGTCGAATCGTCACGGGCTGATGGGTTCACGACGTCGTTGGCGCCCACTACCAGCACTACGTCGGTTTGTTGGAATTGCGGGTTCGACTGGTCGAGGTCGTAGAGCTGATCGTATGGCACGTCGGCCTCGGCAAGCAGCACATTCATATGGCCGGGCATGCGGCCTGCTACCGGATGGATTGCATACCCGACATCAATTTCCATTTCTTCGAGTATTGACGCCAGTTTCTTGGTCACGTGCTGGGCTTGGGCGACCGCGAGTCCGTAACCCGGGACGATGAGCACACGTTGGGCGTACGCAAGAGCAATAGCTACGTCGTCCGCGGTGGCCCGATTGACGGGTTTCTCTTCCCCATCCCCGAACCCGGCGCCACTGACAGCCCCGAAACCGGAGAACAGGACATTAGCGAGCGTCCGGTTCATAGCTGCACCCATTTGCAGGGTCAGGATCATGCCTGCCGCACCGACAAGCGCACCGCCAATGATGAGTGCGTCGTTTCCGATGACGAATCCGGCGGTCGATGCGGCCACGCCGGAGAGCGAGTTGAGCAGGGAAATGACCACCGGCATGTCGGCTCCGCCGATCGGGAGCACTCCGAGAACACCGAGGACCGAGGCCAACGCAACCGCGGCCCAATACGGCCATGTAGCGTCGCCGGTGACACCGATGACGATGAGCACCACGATGGCCGTCGCAATGGCGGCATTGAGTACCTTGCCGCCGGGGAGCGATAGAGGACTCCCCGAGATGATTCCCTTGAGCTTGCCAAAGGCGACAAAGCTGCCGGTGAAGGTCACAGCACCAATGACTATCGCGAGCATCACCGTGATACCGGTCTCGGTATCCCACGCCGCATTTGTTTGAAGTAGCGCAACGAGCGCCACGAGCATGGATGAGACTCCCCCCGATCCGTTGAAAGCAGCCACCAGCTCGGGCATCTCGGTCATCTGCACACGAAGCGCCAACGCGGCGCCGATCGCGGTACCGGTCAGGAGACCACCAACAATGACAGTCCACGACGGCTCTGTGAGGTTTATCAGAACTGTGACGGTCGCGACGAGCATCCCTGTCGCGGCGAGGGTATTGCCGCGACGCGCCGTGCGAGGCGACCCCATCTGTTTGAGGCCGAGAATGAAGAGAACCGCGGCCACGAGGTACGAGAGCTCGATCATGATCGGCTCCCCGGCTTCTTCTTGAACATTTCAAGCATTCGATCAGTGACCAGGAACCCTCCAACGACGTTGATTGTTGCGGCTGTGACTGCCAGGAACCCGAGCACGGTTGCTAGAGTTCCACCGGCTCCGTCGCCTCCGGTAGCGGCAGCAACGATGATGGCTCCGACAAGAGTGATACCCGAGATCGCGTTCGCTCCTGACATCAACGGGGTG
>BDTL01000104.1 GCA_002898115.1 bacterium BMS3Bbin02
GTGACTGGGAAGATGCAATGGGGGAGTAGATGACGTCGGTATCGGGGAGTGGCACGGGCGTCGGGCTTTCGGGTTGGGACGTGGCGGGCGGGGTGGGAGCAGTCGTCGTTGCATCGACCGGGTTGCGGCCGGTGCTGGTTGAACATGCGCCGGCCACGACGATGAGGGACAGGATGGAGAACCGGAAACGCATGGGAGGATCGTAGTGGGGTCTGAGGTTGCCACTTCGCACGAGGGGGCGTATCCTTGCGCTTCCATTCGGAGGTGGTGTAATTGGTAACACGCCGGGTTCTGGTCCCGTCATTGGGGGTTCGAGTCCTCCCCTCCGAGCAAGCGGCCTCCTTGTAGGTCGCTCCCGGCCCCGTCGTCTAGAGGCCTAGGACGCCGCCCTCTCAAGGCGGTAACGCCGGTTCAAATCCGGTCGGGGCTACGAGCATGGAACCCTCGTCTTGTGCGGGGGTTTCTGCGCGTCTGGGAACCTCGCAGAGCTCGGTTCCTTGGGAGTTTCGCTGCGCGAAACTCCTGGGCCGTAAGAACGGTGACTCCCTACGACTATGTCGCGTGTCGATGTCATGTCTCGCCCATCAGAGTTGGGTGGCACCGCGGTCCAGCCCTGCTGGACGGCGGGAACGCCTGCGGCGTTCCTTTCGGACAGATAGCTGATGCCGTGTAACTCAGTTCCTCTCGAACGACTCAGCAACGGCGATCATTTGCTCAAGGGAGGCATCGGATCGCATCATGGCCACGACGCCGGGTGCAACTTCCCATCTGAGTCCGCCTGTGCCGCCTCCCTCTCTCGCGAACACTGCGACTGTGTCGCCCACCGTCGTGAATCTAAACCCATCAACACTGAACGCGGCGATCGTGTACGGGATGTACCCCTGCTGCAGCCAGACTTCCCCATCCCAGACCTCTCCATCGACGTCTGATGTCTCCCAGCGGAGGACGACCTTTTGGACGACTTCGGCGATCACCGGCGCTGAATGCATCACTTCGATTCCGGTTGCGGACACGGGGAGTGTGACTTGCCCGGTGACCGCGTCGGCGGTCATCTGCTGTACAAGAGTCTCGAGCCTGGCGGTGTCGATGCCGGAGGCTTCGATCCACACCGGCAGACCGTCGATCACCCCGACCATATCGATCCGGCCGTTCGCTTCGTTACGTGCTCGGATCGTGAATCCGTTTCGTTCAACCAGCGTCCACGCGTCGGAGGGTGATCTGGTTGTGGGTAGCAGTTCTGCACCCGTTTCTGCAGAGAGCTCGGCCAATAGTTCCGCTGACGGCCTTCCAGGAAAGCACGCGAGTGAGCCGTCTGATGCGTTCTCGTAGCACACTAAAGGGTCGGTTGGTTCCCCCAATAGGAGCTCTGCAGGGGGTTCGTTGAGTTTCGCGGAGGGGGATTCGACCCAGACTACGACGGCGGCATCGGCGGAGGACCGCTGACCGTCTACAAAGTTCATCGCGACCAAGGCCGGAGTGCGGCCACACGCTGGGCCGTAGCTCTGCACGATGGTTGTCTTCATCGGCATAGCGGGAAGGTAGCGGACTTCGGTAGGTATCTCGTTCCCCGTCAGAGTCGTTTTCGATCCAGGTGCGATGGGCGGGCATACCCAGCTAGCCCCCGGTGGGGGATCGACATCGGATGGAGCGGGAGGCCAAACCGGCCCAAGGTTCGCGGCCGTTGTCGTCGCGACGGTCGCCTCCTCAGCCGAGGGGGTGCCGACTCCACCGCCGCTGTTCACCAGGAAGGGGATGACCCCGATCGTCACGAGCACAGTCGCGGCTGCAGCGATAACAACCAGCCATCTCCGCGGTTGATTGCTGAGCGAAGGGTTCCGGCTGTCCACACGAAACGGCCTGTCGAAGTCAGGTGCCTCGGGCGCATCCAAGACAATCAACTCGAACGCGTCTCGAATCCCTTGAATATCGTTGCGGTTCATGTTTGCTCCCTGTCGAGACGGCGGTCCTTGGCTAGTCGCCGTCGTGCATCGAAGAGATGTCGCTTGACGGATCCCTGGGTACACCCCATCAGTTCGGCCGTTTCCGAGACTGAAAGGTCGACGAAGTAGACCAGATACGTAGCGGCTCTCTGGCGCGGAGGGAGATCACGAAGCGCATCGACTACCTCCGGCAGTGGATCGGGGGCGTGCTCGAGGCGCTCGTCACGAACCAGTTGTGGCCGTTGGCGTTGTCGCCACACAGAGCGCGACTGGTTCAGCACTGCTCGGAATAGGTACGCTTCAGGATTGTCAAGCGACGCGAGACTCCGCCGACGTAGGACCTTCACCAACACTGTTGACAACACGTCCTCGGCCTCGTCCGGCCCCACGAGCGCCGTTGCGTACCTCACGAGCTCGTCTCTGTGCTTGTTGTAGATGTTTGCATCGAAATCACTCTCCATACCCTGATCACGCTGGGCAGGCCGAAACGGTTGAGTGTGATTCCTTGAACGTGCCATGGACATCAATCGAACCAGATTCCTGACACCCTTGCCACCTCGCCAACGTCTCCACCCTCGAGTGGGCACCTCTCGATGGTGCGCGTCGCAGCGACCTCATCGGAGGACTCGGCCTCCTGGGCGATGCGCTCGACACGGCATCCTCGGACCTCGATGTCCAAGAGCTGCGATCGCTGTCCAATGAGCTCGGTGCGGTTCCGGCGCTTCGGCGCCTTGCATCGGTTGCCCGGATTCTCGAACTCGACGACCTTGCTCAGCAGCTACTTGAGGGAGCGCGCGTCCCGAAGAGACCGATTCCAGCAGATCCTCGCCAACCTGATCCTCGGGATTGGGAGGATTCCGCAGCAGGCGTCATCTGGTCCACTCCTGCGCTCGATACGGTGCGAAGCCGCTAGCGCCGTGATCACACTTGGCGTATCACTCAGCAGGCGGATGCAGACGGCGTCGACCCCGGCACTCTTGCTCAACGCTTCGAACAACGTGTCGAGTCGTACAAACAGCGCTGGGAGAACGAGCTGGTGTCGTACATGACACCGGTTCCCGACATTGATCGAGTCGTGCGCGCAGTGAGGCCCAAGCGGCGCCAGGCCGGCTACCTGTGTTGATTTCGGCTTCACCCCGGTTGTACAGTCGGCTGCCATGATGTGGCAACCCCCGATGCTGGCGCTGTTCGAGCGGATCCAACGTGAGTTCCACGCCGTGATCGAGGGGATTGACCCGCTGCTACTCGACGAGCCACCAGCGCCGGGGGCCAACAGCATCGGCTGGCTTGCGTGGCACGTCACCCGGAGCCACGACCGCAATGTGTCCGAACTCCAAGGGCGGGAGCAGCTATGGATCCTTGAAGGGTGGCACACCAAGTTCTCGCGGGAACCGGATCCCGCCGAGACCGGATTCGGTCATACCCCCGATCAGGCAGCGGCGTTCCGAAGCCCCGAACCCGAGGTGGTCCTGGCGTACCACGACGCTGTGGTGGATATGATCAACCACTACCTGACGCACGCGCCCCCAGGTGATCTTGATCGAGAAGTCTTCAGCCCAACCTTCGGGGACACGCGGACCGTCCAACGGCGGCTCGTCGGTGTGCTGACAGACGCACTCCAGCACCTCGGACAACTCGCCTACGCCAGAGGCATCCTTGAGGCATCCAGGGACGATTTCTCTGGACCAGAGTCCCGTTGAACCGCCGCGATCGACCACCAGGCGCAGTGTCTGCGCATTCACAGTGAGCGACTGCGAGATTCTCGGGTTGCGCTTCTGTCTCGGGCAGCTACGGCGATGGCGTCGAGTTGGGTTGCAGCGCCTTCGTCGAGCGCGGTCGCCCGGTGTAATCGCGCTGTGTCATATCGAGCCGAGGTTGTGGTGTAGACGTGTCGGGTTCCCGACGGTGTCGTACCCCCTCCAGAGTCTTGCGGGTGAGCGCAGCATTGGTTAGATGGGGCCACCGTCGCCTGGGTATACCCCGTCGACTACTTCACGTTCTGACCCTGTGACGGCCACGACCAACACATTTGCCCACTCGTGTAGCTCCTCTACCTTCTCCTGTGCGATGCGCTCAGCGGCCGCTGGGGCTAGGTCGAACGAGGTGTATATGCCGCGAAGGCGTTCGACATCTACGGTGATGTAACGCCCCTTGCGTTGGAAGGGCTGCAACGATTCCGGCGGAAACATCCGCCTCCAAGAAGGTAGTGCCTTCCACTCCTCTTGCATCGCCGCGTTGCGCTCGACCGGGATGTCGTTGATGAGTACAGGATGGTCAATCTGTAGCTCGTCGTACGAAACATTTTCAGTCATCGAATCGAACGGTTGCAGATTGGGGGACAACATTCAATTTGTGAAGGATCCCCACCGCGGTGAGCGATCTTGCTGCCACCTTCGCCACACTCTCCCACGATCTGGCCCACGGCACAGGACTCGTATCGACTGGTGGACTTTCGGTACTCGGGGTAGGTTCGCTGTTCCCGTTGATCGCCCGTTGTCCGAATCTGACGTCCGAGCCCTGTCCGGATCGGCCAGGGCCTAGGCCGAGAACCGTTCGCCGTATCCAACGTACGCCAAGACGTCGCGGTACTCGGAGATGCTGTTGCTATAGCCTGAATGTTCAACTACCGTGAACAATATGAACGAGATAGCTTCGCGAGGTCGTGTGGTCCAGAGTTCGCCTGCCGACGAATTCCAGATCACCGATCTGAAGACCCTCAGGGTGATGGCTCACCCCATTCGTCTCGAGCTGCTCGAACGACTGGCGCGTTCCTCAACGGCTACCGAACTCGCCACGGACCTCGGGGTTCCGCGTACGCGGCTCTACCGGCACCTCCACGCTCTGGAGGAAGCCGGTCTCATCGAGGTTGTCTCCACCAGGAGGGTGCGCGCGATCGTCGAGTCCGTGTATCAGGCAATCGCACGTTCGTTCGTGCCTGGCCCCGCACTCCTGACCAGCGGGTCGATGCAGGACATCGGCGAGGCGGTTCTCACCACCGTGTTCGACACGACGCGGGCGGACCTGAAGCGCCGCCTTGACTCGGGGCGGCTTAGTCTCGATCAACGGGAAGCCGACCCCCGCACCTTCGCGCTGGGTCGTTTCGCCGCGTTTCTCAGTCTGGAGGAGGCCGCGTCCTTCGTTGAACGACTGGAATCCTTAGCGGCGGAAGTTGAAGTGAAGGATGACGGGCAATCCACGGGGGAGCAGATGTACACGATGCAGTTTGTGTTCTATCCAACCGGTGGCGATATCGTATGTTGATTCGTCGCCGCGGGAAGTCGATCCGAAGAGCGAGATACGCGCACGATGCCGGATGAACTGATCCCGGCACTTGCCATCGTCGTGATAAGCGCGCTCCTGGCGCTGAGTGGCTGGCGTGGTGTCCCTGGCCTCGGCATCATTGGGTCGGTCGCCGTCATCACCTGGGTGGCGTGGTACGGCGGCAGCAGTCTTGCAGGCCTCGGATTCGTGGCACCGTCGAATCTGGCGCTCACGGTTACTCTCGGTGTGGTCATCGGCACGGCGATCCAGGTGTTGTCGGTCATGGTTATTGAGCCCCTTTCCGACCGGATTACTCGATCCTCCCACGACCACAGGATTGTCGAGGCGGTACGCGACAGTTGGTTGAGCTTGGTGCAGTGGTTATTGGTCGTCTGGCTGTTCGTCGCCCCCGTCGAAGAGGTCATCTTCCGAGGGTTCCTGCTGAAGCAGATCGCTGCACTGGCCTCCGGTGCCGTCGGCCCGGTGATCGCGGTCGCGAGTTCGTCGGCTATTTTCGGTCTCTCTCATCTTTACCAGGGGAAGAGTGGGGCGCTGAGCGCCGCGCTCATCGGATCCATGCTGGGGGTGCTCTTTGTGTGGGCGGGCTACAACTTGTGGCTGCCGATCATCGCACACGGCGTGATTGACACCGTAGGTCTCCTGCTTATCGCTACCGGTCGGTTGGAGCATCTCCAGCGAATCGGACTCGGCCGCCTCCGGACCACCTGAACCGGCCTCGGGGGAACGTCGAAGGCTCCGCTCCTTGGGGGCCTGTTCCTGTGGCGATCCGACGTCGGCGGCGGACAGCTTCTTTGCATCGCCGCCAGGCAACGACGCCGACAGGGTTAGCCGAGGAGACGTTGGAAGGAGAACCTCCTTGGGGCGTTGACGTACTCGGCGGGTCATATACGATACATATGTGTCTTGGTGACGCCTTGTGCTTGGACCGAGGAATCCGGTAGCGGGCGGGGGCCGCGTGCAGGCGTGAGAGAGGATGTCGAGCTGTGCCGACCCGTAACGCATGGGCGACGGTGATGCTGGTGATGTTAGTAGCGACTGCGTGCGCTGCTGAGGGAAGCCCTGATGTCGCCACGTCGGTGGATCCAGGAGGGTCATCGCCGGTGGTCTCGGTGGCCGCCGCGCGGCTTCCGTTGGAGTTGGACGCGGTTCTCTACTCCGCCGGGGCAGTCGTCGAGGGCGAGGTCGTTGCGGTTCGTGGACCTTTCTGGAACTCGCTCGATGGGAACAGGTGGACGCTGGACGACACCCCCGAGAGTTACGCAACCCCCTGGCGTTATCGCGAGATCGACGTGCGTGTGGATCGCTCCTTCAGGGATGACCTCGGGCTGGGAGACGGGATCGTCACTTTCGTGGCCCGGGGGAGCGGCGATCCGGGTGATAGCCTGGACGCCGAGTACGGAGGCCGGTTCGTCGTTGGGTCGCAAATAGTCGTGGCTCTAGTGCAGTCGTTCCAGCTTTTCCGTGATGGTCCCGTTGACCGTCTGTATCCGCTCGGTGGTCCGTCCGGAGTGTTTGACGTGGCCGGAGATCGTATTGTTCGCCAGGCCCGGAGATCCGGGGAAAGCAAACTCGGTGTCGACGATCTCGCTGAGCAGCTGGCATCCAGTCGCTCGGTTGTCCAATCCCAGTGGGACCATTTGCGGTTTCCGCTCACCGCTGCGCAGCAGTCGGCGGTGATCGAGGCCAGAGTTGCAGACCTGGCCGCAACGGCTCAAGAGGTCGAGGGCGACTCCAACAATCCGTGCAACTTTGTCGGAGACTCGCAACGCGCCGCGATCTGGGTGGCGGCCAACCCTGATTCGTCGACAACCGTAGACGATCTGCTCGATCCCGGGTTCATCGCCGAGGTTTGTGATGGCTTCGAAAGCGGCGATTGAGACCGGCAGGGTGTTGACCCCGCTCGTCGTGGACGGCGCCGTTCACCTTGATACGGGTCACGGGGTCACCGCGCACCGAGTGGTTCTCGCAAGATCCCCCGACGCTTCGTCGCCTACCGTCGGCGACGGGCCGCTTCTTTGTGTCGTCGCGGGGCGGGCTGTTTACTGGATTGGTTCGAGGACGACTGCGGCGCCGAAGGCGAGTAGCTCGGCGGCGCCGCTCATCACCATCGATGTTGAGAAGCGGGTCATCACGACAGCGCGAGCGCCGAGGGGCCGCACGATGCGATGTCTGGCGATGGTGTCGTTTGTTGATACGACTGTCTTTCTACCCTTCGATATCGGTCGGTCTTGAGCGTCCTGAGTCGATCGATCAGTGCAGAGAGAAGGATCCGGCCGAGGGCCAGCGGGTGCTCTGGATCCCGCGTTGCTGATCACTTCGGTTCCCTGCGGGAAGTGCGGTGGCCCGTGCCGTGTCCTGATTGGGTTGGTGGGGTCACGTCGATGCGGTCAGGCGAAGGCGAACAGTGGTGGGAGGATGACCACGACGGTGGCGGCCCAGAGGGCGAAGGCGGGCATGTAGGTGGTCTGCCAGCGTTCGAGCCGATGGAAGGTTCTGTGTCCGGTGATGAACCGGATGGATAACCAGGCGGTCCCGGCAAGGTTCACCAGGAGCACGAGGTTGAGGCCGAGCGCTGCTGTTCGGTTCGGGGTGAACCCGAGGTCGCCGACCCGGGCGATCATCGCGCCGAGCACCACCACGTCAAGTACGAGGGCGCTGGCGACGGCGACCAGTTGGATGCGGTCCATCCAGCTCGACGACGCCGACGGGTCCCGGGCAGACATCCCGTACAAGACGAGTCCGAGGACCACCACCAAAAGAGCGTCGAAGACACCAAGCAGTTCGCGGTCGAAGGCGCCGCCGAGGCCGGTCACGGCGTAGACGACTGCGGCGCCGGCCAGCATCACCGCGAACAGCGGCGTGAAGAGCATGGTGAGCACCGGCGCCATGTTCTCTACGACGCGTTGCTTCGATTCGACGAGCCATGCGGCCACGATCACCGCACCTGCCGCTCCTGAGGGCAGTACCCACTCGACGATCCGTTCGACGTCGGCGCCGGTGGGTTCGAGGATGAGCGCCGTCAGCGCCAGGAGCACGCCACCCCCGAGCGCGATCAGCACGTAGTAGATGAACCATTCGCCGGTGAAACGGATGAAGTCCATTCGCCGCTCGTGAGACCGCACGCCGCCTCCCATGTACGGGTAGGCGACCACAAGCCAGAGCACCACGGGCAGGTGCGCAGCCACGAGCAGTTCGGTCGACCCGCCCTCGACGTACGGGTAGATGTTGATCACAACGGCGGCGATCACGAACGGGACAGCCGTCAGCAGCGAACGCCGCAAACAGAGCCTCCGTTGGCGTGCGAAGTAGCCGGCTAGGAACGGCAGCACCAGCAGGCTGGCGTTGCGCAGCAGCCACCAGGACTCCTTGCCCGGGAACCCCGCGGCCAGGAGTGCGACCTGGACTGTGAGGGCCGCCGCAACGGCGAACACCAGCGCCTCGAGCCACCTGCTGTCAGTCTCCCGCTGCTCGCCACGGTCGGAGGTGACGAGCTGCCTCCACAGTCTGCCGCCGTGCTCGTGCGCGAACGCTCGGGACAATTCATCGAGTCTTCCTAGCCGCTTCACAGCCACTAGGAAGGCCTCATCGGTAGCGAGACCGACTGCGGTCAGATCAGCGATCTGAGAGCGCAGATGGTCCTCCAACTCCTCCACGTCAAGGCCATCGACCGTCGAGTCATGTCGGACAAACGACCGCCACTCCGCGATCTTCGACTCCAACTCCTCCACGGTCAGACCCTCCCCATCCCGAACGGGAGCAGGTCGGCGCCACCCCAGATGTCGCCCAACGCTCGCGTCACGGTCACCCACTGTCGCTTGTGCTCGGCCAGTGCCGCATACCCCTCATCGGTGATCGCGTAATACCTGCGACGCCGCCCCTCAGGCGGGGCTCGCCACTCAGTCGTCACATACCCCAACCGGTGCAGTCGATGGAGCAACGGGTAGAGCATCCCATCGGTCCACTCCATCTCACCGTCCGAAAGCTCACGAACGTGCTTCAAGATGGCATACCCGTAACTCTCGCCCTCGGCCAGGATCGCCAGCACCAGTGGCGTCGCCGACGCAGCCACTAAGTCCTTATCGATCTGCATCACACCTCCGATACCTCAAACCGTCATGCATAGCAGCACAAGGTATAGTACCAGGTTACAACCAGTGAGACGGCGAGTCGCTGGAGTGCTGTCGATCCGATCGACCCGGCGCGTCGGTCCTGTCGATCGTGGTCGAGGGTGGAGCCTACGTCGAAGATGACGAGCAGAACCCCAAGAGCATCGAGCCGTCGCAGGCTCGGTTAGTTCCCGGTCACCGCAAGGCCGGGCTGTCTACTGGATTGGTTCGAGGACGACTGCGGTGCCGTAGGCGAGTAGTTCGGCGGCCCCGCTCATCACCATTGATGTTGAGAAACGTGTCATCACGACAGCGTCGGCGCCGAGTTCTTTCGCTTCGGCAACCATCCGGTCGAGGGCCTGCTCACGCGCTTC
>BDTL01000105.1 GCA_002898115.1 bacterium BMS3Bbin02
AATACGAAGTGGTGAGCGATAGGGAAGCCTTCGAGATGACTCGTCGCGTCGCTCTTGAGGAGGGAATTCTCATCGGTGGATCCGGAGGTATGGCTGTTGTCGGGGCGTTGAACGTCGCGCGTCGCAGACCCGACGACCTTGTTGTCGTGATCATTCCCGATTCGGGGCGCAACTACATCTCGCGAGTTTTCAACGATGACTGGATGCGGGAGAAGGGCATGCTCGATGACTGAGGAGCGGTTCGAGACTCGGGCTATTCATGTCGGGCAGGAGCCCGAGCCGATAACCGGTGCCGTGGTCACCCCGATCTTTGCTACATCGACCTATGCCCAACCGGCGCCGGGTGAACACACCGGGTACGAGTATTCGCGCACCGATAATCCAACCCGGACGGCGCTCCAGACGGCGCTCGCGTCGCTCGAGGGTGTGAACCCGGGTGACAGCGGTGGGTGTATCGCGACGTCGTCGGGTCTCGCTGCAACCGGGGTCATCGGCTACATGCTGAAGCCCGGTGACCACGTCGTGTTGCCGAACGATGCATACGGCGGGACGTACCGGCTCTTCGCCCAGGTGTTCACGCAACACGGAATTGCGATATCGGCAGCCGACATGACGGATCTTGATTCGTTACGGGCACAGATTCTTCCCGAGACGAAACTGGTGTGGGTGGAGACTCCGACAAACCCGATGCTGCGCATCATCGATATTGCTGCGGTGACCGAGATCGGTCATGCGGCCGGAGCGCTGGTTTGTGTCGACAACACGTTTGCGTCCCCGTACCTTCAACAGCCGCTGAGTTTCGGCGCCGATATCGTGTTGCATTCGACCACGAAGTACCTGGGTGGGCATTCGGACACAGTCGGTGGCGCGTTGATTACCGGGAGTGATGAACTGCTGACGCAGTTTCGTTTCCTCCAGAACGCAACCGGCCCCGTGCCGGGTCCATTCGATGCGTTCCTGGTGTTGCGCGGGATCAAGACGCTTGCGGTCCGGATGGACCGTCACCAAGCGAACGCCGCGACAATTGCCCGTTTCCTGGAGGACGATGCTCGGGTCGATCGTGTGATCTATCCGGGGTTGGAGGCCCATCCAAACCATGCACTGGCGAAACGGCAGATGCTCGGGTTCGGTGGCATGCTGTCGTTCATCCCTAAGGGTGGGATCGAAGCAGCCCGTCGGGTGACTTCCGCGACCGAGGTATTCATTCTGGCCGAGAGTCTTGGTGGTGTTGAGTCGCTGATCGAGGTGCCCGCGTTGATGACGCACATGAGCGTCGATGGCACCGACCTTGAAGTGCCATCCGACCTGATTCGGTTGAGCGTCGGCATCGAGCACATCGACGATCTCATCACCGACCTGGACCGAGCGCTGGGGTAGCGCGACCATCGTTCGAGAAACTGGAACTCGCCTGACGGATCGAAGCAGGTCTACGGCGCCAGTATCTCGATTTCGGACCAGGCAACCCATGAGGGCGAGACCGTGGTCGAGATGCGAACAACCTGTCCGGTGATGGGGACCGACAGCGGCACATCCAGCACCTGGCCCTCCGCTGTGGTGCTGTCGATTCGTGCGATCTCGATGCCGTCTACGGTGATGACATGGACCGTGCGCCCGGCGGGGAACTGCGCGACACGGAGCCGGAGGCTCCCGATCTCAAAGGGTTGGCCTAGGTTGATCTCGATCCATTGACGGGCATCAGTCCCTGCTCCCCACTGCGTGTTCGGGTTGCCGTCAACGGCGTTCTCCGGGGGCTCGCCCGGGAGTGATCGGGATGCTCGCACGGCGGCGCCGAGCGCGACATTCGGATCGGTGAGGGTAGGTGTGCAGGCGTCGGGTTGGCTTCCCGGGGCCAGCACATCGAGTAGATAGTTGTCCCCGACGGTCAAGGCCCAGGTGGCGTCACCAACCGAGAGATCGGCAGGGAGCATTTCCCAATAGAGCCAACCGGCGAACCCGAGCGTGCACGAATCCGCGATCCACCGCTGCACCCGGATCGCGGCCTCCTCGATGTCCGGGAATCGGTCGATGAATGCACCGACCTCACCCATGATGACCGGTTTGTCGGCTGGCAATCCGAGATTCTCTGCGATCTGGACGAGCGGGATGTCTTCGCCCGGGTAGGCATGGAAATCAAAGAAGTCGAGCGCCGAGGACTCGACCAGGGGGGCTGTATCGACGTACCAGTCGCCACCGATCCCGGTTGCATTCGGGAACTGTGGAGCGAAGAATCCCATCGTCACAAGACCGTTCGGGTCATGCGATCTGATTATCCGAGCAACAGCGTCGATGTAGCTACGGACGCCGTCAACGACCATCGCGCGTTTTTGCTCGGGATCGGATGTGTCGTAGGTCCCCGTCTTGGTTGTGACGATGCCAGCGTCAGGTGTGAGCGGGTATTGGTCCTTGAACATCCACTGCTCATTGAGGATGGACCATCCAAGGACCACTTCGAAGGGCGCGCGACGATCAACGAGTCCGGTGAGGAGGTCGGTCCAGTAGATCTCGGCGGCTCTTTCGCCCGACGCCGTCATGTAATGCGTATTGCGATAGCCGGGGAACACCCCGGCATCGTCCCGTGAGCTGATCTCCCAATAGCCTGCATTGTCGGGGAGGTCATTCGACGTGAACAGGATGAAGATGCCGTTCTGTTGGGCTAGCTCCATGAATTCGACGATTGTATCGAGATAGGCAGGGTTGAGGCCGGGTCCGCCGGGGTTCGCGATACAGGAACGACCGCCGTTGCAGCTGTCGATGAACACGCGAACGGTGTTGTATCCCCGTTCGGCAAGCGCGACGAAGTCGGCCGCAACGGTCGTTCGATCGAATACAGCGGGGGAGAGTGTTCGATCCTGCCAGGACGTGCCGAGGTCGACCCGGGTGAGGTAGTTGGCACCTCGAATGATGAACGGCTTGCCCGTACCGATGTCCACGAAACCCCCATCGACGATCTGGATCGGGTGCTCGGGCACCACCCATGGAGGCAATGTCGTGGTTGTCGAAGTCGTGGTCGAGGCCGCCGTGGTCGTCAGAGGTGCGGTGATCGTGCTGGCGGAGGTCGTCGACGTCGCGGAGGATGACGGTGTCGGTTCGCGCGCCTCTTCCGCAGGCGAGCACGCGCTGACAGCGGTGGCGAAGACGATCAGCATCATCACCCAACTCGGTCGTATCCGTTGCATGCATCCCCCGATGGTGCGTTCTCTGTGTGCGACGTTAGCCGTGCTACTTGTCTCGAAGCGTATTCGTCACGGATCAGAACGTCACTTACCCCTGGAGATCATAAACCTCGTCCGATTGCAGGCAGTCTTCGATACAGCGGGATTTATCCGCATACAACGGTTGGCGGATAGGTGCCGCTTCCTCATTGGCCCGGCGCAGACGATGTGGACCACCTGTCTGGTGGAGACGGTTGTGTTGTCCGTGGCATGACTGGCGACCGGGCCGGTACTCGTGGTGTGGCTAGCGCTTTTGCGTGGGCGGGCATGTCACCGAAGGTGTGCGCAATTGCCCTAGTCGTCGTGTCGATCACCATGACGTTCGTGAGAGCTGCCGAGGGCGTCTACCGTTCCGAGAGCACCGTCAGCGGCCGAGACCAGGAGGGCTTCGGCTGCGGATGCTTTGTCGGTTCCAACTGGTTGGAGTCCCACCCACACGGCTGGAAACTCTGATCGGTTGATTCCCACGGAAAGCTCGACCCGGGATGCGTCGATGAACGTGCCTGCCGAGACATCGCCATTCTCCTTCGAGAACCACAGCTGGTAGACGAATCCTTCGGGTGCAGAGTCGAGTCCCGTCGTCTCAATGATGATCCTGGTGTCGCCCGATGCCGCGTCGAAACCGACGACGGTTGCTGTCGCTCCGGGCGCCCCATCGGTACCAACAAGGGCAACGGACCAGTCCGGGGAACCTCCGCCCTGCAGTGCGAACAGACCCACAAGCAGAACCACAACCGCGGCAACCGCTCCTATGAACGCAGTCATCTTCCTGCCCTCCCACCAACTCTGCTCGGTGGTTGTCGCCACGGGTTTCGCGGGTTCCGATACGCCCGCAGTCACGATCGCCGCGACGATGGAGTCTTCAAGCCCCTCGGGTGGTTCAGCCCACATCGACTGGGTGCTCAGGCTCTCGTGTACAGAGACGGTATGCGGTTCCCAGCGGCGACAGTCGAGGCATCCCTCGATATGCTCGTAGATCGCTTGGGATGTTTCGCCCGCTAGCAAGGCTGTTCGGACATCGTGGCAGTTCATGCGCTCACCTCCTGGAAGTGGTGCAGGGTGTAGGCAAGTTTTCGGTGCGCCCTGTGCGATCTCGATTTCACAGTACCAACCGGGATGTCGAGCCGCTCGGCAGTTTCCTCATGGGTATATCCCATGAAATATATGTGACGCAGCACGTCGCGTTCTTCTTCGGGAAGGTCACCGACGGCCTTGCGTACCTGCCACTCTTCGAAGGCTCCGTCCACCGACACGGGAACCCCTGCGATCTCCCGGTCATCAATGTTCGACGCCGCATGTCTACGCTCCCTGCGGTAGACATCGATGGCGACTCGGCGGACGATGGTGTAGAGCCATGGACCAACCTCGCGGTTCGGATCGATGCGATCAGCGGCCTGCCAAGCCTTTGTGAACGTCTGCTGGGTCGCCTCCTCGGCATGGCCTCGATCTCGAAGAATCCGCATCGCGATGCCAAACACCGGTCCGCCGTAACGGCGGTAGATCTCACGAATCGCAGATTCGTCGCGGCGTATAAACGCGTCGAGAAGCTGGCGGTCGTCGAGAAGCTGGGCGTTGACCACGTCGGCGTCCTACTCGCTGACCGTAGTCGTGCCGGTCATGGATGGATGGATGCTGCAAAAGTACGTGTAGGCGCCGGGTTCGGTGAATGTGAACCCGAAGACGCCTCCACTATCGAGAGCTCCCGACGCCCACAGACCTTCATCCGCGGTGGTGGTGTGCTGGATACCGTTTTCGCTGTTTGTCCAGGTGACAGTGTCGCCAACTTTCACCGCTATCTCGGCTTCGTTGAAGGAGAAGTTAGCGATGTCGACTTCGGCGGCTCCTGAAGTTGAAACCGGTTCGGTGGTCGGTGCCGCAGTGACCGGGGTGGTCGTTGTCGGCGCGGTCGTGGAATCCGTCGATGTTGATCCCGAACAGGCGGTCACCACGAGAAGGCCGGCGGTCATCAGGACGAGTCGTTTGGTGTTGTTCTGTCGCTTCATCGGTGTCTCCAATCCAATGAGGATACGTGGCTAGTGGATGGGCAAGTGACGGTTGAGCGGTTGAGGCGGTAGTTGCTGCGAGGTTCTCGACCGCAACTACCGCCTCAGCGTCGCATCACATACCGATCAAGATCGAGGTCACAGCGACACTGCCATCAGCGGTAAGACCGGGCAGGTCGATTGCGTTGTCTGGTGGCTGGAACGTGTACACACCGTCTCCATCGAGATCGATGTGGACCATCGGATACAGCGCCGTTGATGCGTCGACTGGTGCATCGAACATGACCTCGACATCGGTTGATGTCCCGGCGGGCAACAATGCGGAGTGTCCAACGACTGGTCCGGGACCACCGTCAGCGTCTCCGTGTACAGCAATGAAGCCTGGTGAAGGCAGGGTGACCGTTGCGATCACGACACTGAGCCCATCGGTTGTCTGGTCGTTAGCCCCGAGGCTCGACGGGGCGGTAGCTGGAGCGATGTCGAGAACCACCGCGGTAACCGCGACATCTCCACTCGCGCTGAACCCTGGTCCGTCATCGGACGTGTAGGCACCGTTCCCGTCTCCATCGATATGCACCATGGGGTACACCGTTGCGGTACCGTCGATCATGGCGTCAAAGACCACCGTGACGTTGCTCGATGATCCCGCCGGCAACAGATCGGATACACCGATGATTCCACCGGGAGCACCGTTGTTGTCGCCGTGGACGGCCACAAATCCTGGCGCCGGTAGATCAACCGACTCGATGATGACGGAATCACCCGTGCTCATTTGGTCGGAGGCGGCGATTGCTGCCGGCGCAGTCGCGGGCGCTTCGTCTTCCATTGTCTCTGCGGTTGCGGTGGTCGTCGTCTCTGTGGTTGCGGAACTGCAGGCGGCGGCCACTAGACCGAGCACCATGAGCAGAACCAGCATTCGTCGTTTCACGATTCCTACTCCTCGTAGCGGTTGGCAGCGTCTTTCCGCTGCTCGTTTCAGGGAATACGAACGGCGAGGCGATTCGGTTCGCGGCTTTCTGAGAAACTTGCCGGGGCGGCGACGAACCGACGAGTGTTTGGCGTGGCGCCGCCACGGCTGATCTGTGTTATCGACTCAGAATCTCGTCCAGTTCCTCGTCGAAGAGGACGTTTCCGAAATGAGCGCGGAGGTTGTGGATGAGTCGGGCGGCGTGTTTGTCGCCGTGCCCGCTCGCAAAGAATTGTTCAAGCGTCATCCCGCGTTTGTCGGCTGCTTCCTGCATGACCCCGACAATCTCAGCGTGGGTGATGATGGCCATGGATGTTCACTTTCTGTCCTCGTCCCGAAAGTAACAGAGGCGTCCGACAGAATCGAAGTCTTCCCAGAGGGCCGTCGCGGTCGATGGGGCGTACAGGCGCCGCGACCCTATGGTCGATATGCGATGCGGAGATCCTGGGCGAGGGCAGCGAGTGATCGGTCCTTGGTCCAGAGCCGACACCGACCGATGAGGGAAGTAGCGAGAAGGTGAGTATCCACCCAGCCGATTCCGCGTCCTGCGATGTTGTTCATCTCTACGAAATGCAGAGCCTCCTCGTGGGTCACTTCCTCAACACTCTCCAGGTGTTGAAGGCCGCGTCTGGCTATCTCGCTGAGACCGCCTAGAACCAACTCCCCGACAACGAACGGATGAGTCACGACGAGGTCATCCTCAAGCAGTGACCGCAAGCCCGCATGAGAGCGCCGCAGGTGGTCGACCCAAACTGATGCGTCGACGAGGACCTTCATGACGTGCGGCGGCGTGGAACGCGTGCAATCTCCGGCTGACTTCCACCCAGGTCGGCCAGCCGCAGCGCGTTCTCTCGGCGTATCAGCGCCTCGAGGCCCATGCGGACGAGGGCTGTCTTCTCCGTGACCCGCGTAAGCCTGGCGGCCTCCGCCAGAAGGTTGTCATCGATGTTGAGCGTCGTCTTCATATGTGTAAGTATGTATGGTTTGTATGTACCCTGTCAAGCGGATATCTGGAATCTGAACGTTCATAGGTACCCTGCGCCTCGTGCCCTGTGATGTCTTCTTTGTGTCCTCCCCCCGAAGGTATCAAGGGGGTGTGACGGGAATCGATGACATGGACAATGAGCACGTCGCGGTGTGGAATCCGACCCGCAGCCGGTTCGACGGCTATGGGTTATGCACGAACGAAACACGTGCGACCACCATCCAGTGCGGTTGATCACAAAATGGCTTTCAGCATTTAGCGATCGCTTAAAGGCTCTGTCCCGCGTGCTTCGTTGAGCCTCGTAACGTTCACCGGCTAGTTACGCAGCGTGTCCTTCTCCGTACCGTCGAGCAGTCCAACTGGCCGACCCTCTCCTGATAGAGCGCTAGATACCTACAGTTGCGATTGTGAGCAGGTTCGCCAGGGCGTGTAGCTCGTTCCTGACATCGCCGTAGACGATTCCGAAATGATGCTCGAGGCCCTCGCCCATGACGGTCGACATCACCGCATCGACGGACCGATCGAAGCGGACGACACCGGCAGTTCCGCTAAACGCCAGGGGTGCCCGAACCATGTCGCCACCTCCGATGACCATCCGATGTTGGCCGTTCGATTGGCTGACTCTTGCAATCGTGACGCGGCCCGGCTTCAACGGAAACTCGCTGAGCAACGGCATCTTGCGATTCGAGTGGATCGTGGCGTGTGGGACCGATTCCGGATCCGCCATTTCGAACGGGGCGAGACCGCAGTGCCAGAGGACACCGGTGTTCGTATCCCGGTCGAGATGTACGAGGTCGGCAACGAATGCGGCTGATTCGGCCAACCAGCCGAGGATGAGTCCGGTGATATTGCCGTACACGTCGGCCTCGCACGTCCCGGGTGTGCCGTCTTCGTTGAGGAGCGCCATTGGGGTACAGGCCGCACCGCCGAACTCTGTGAACGTCTCCGGCCAACACCTCGTCGCGACACCCGCCCAGCCGCGATCCCGAATGAGTGAGCGAAGGCCCACGTTGAGTCGGAGGCTCTGAGCCAGCGATTCCTGGTCAACCTCTCCCGTACCGTCAAGGAACGCACCCGCTCGATCTAGTGCCTCGGCTACGTCGGCGGAGCCCGCCGCACCCGCTCGGTCAAAGAGTTCCGGGAGTGGAACCTCGTCGACGGTGACGCCCAGGACGGCCGTCAACACAGCGGCCTCGTAGCCACACGGTTCGAAGCCGTCTGGACGTTCGCCGACACGGCCGATCGTGATCGATCGGAGGCGGTCGCGCACTGTTGCGGCCGCCTGCATCGCCGATGGTGGGATCTGTGCCATATCCGAAGCGTTGTCGCCCTGAGGGGCTGATGGGCGCGGACCGAGAAGGTTCCTAATCTCGATGGCCGCGGTGTTGTCGCTAGCCGGCCGGTACAGCCAGTGGTAGTCACGGCCCTTGTTCGTGAGGGCATACCCGGCAAGGTTGATGCCACAAAAGGAGTTGAGTCTGAGACGCCCGCCCGTCCGATCTTCGGGAAACGCCCACAGCACAACGGGACCCTGCACGTCGGCTGCCTGGACCGTAAGGGACGAATCCGCAAAGCTTGCTTGCAGAATGATGAGGGCGTCGATACTCTCGGCGACAAGGGTTTCGAGTGCAGCTGCCAGCGAGTCGGTATCCATGACGAGCGAAGATGAGCCCACGATCTCAAAACCAGCATCACGTAGCGTTTTTACCCCCTGTTCTGCGGTTGCCTGAGCGAAGGGCACATCGAAGGTGGGGCGCGCAATCGCAACGATGCCAAGTCTCATCGAATGGTTCTCGTGTTGGCTGAGGTCACTGAGTCTCCTGGTGTGTGTTCAGAAAGGTTTCGATCGCATCACGTGTCGGGATGTCGTCGCGCATGCCGCTCCCCATGCATTTCAGTGCTGCTGCGGCGGATGACCATTGAACAATGTCCACGATCGCTCGGCTCTCAGCCACTCCAAGTGCGAACGCTCCATGAAACACGTCACCGGCACCAAGAGTATTGACTACTTCTATGTCGTAGCCCGGGAACGACCGCACGACCTCGCGGTCCATCCAACGAAACCCCTCGCTTCCGAGAGTGACACCGACAAACGCATCCGTGGCAGTGCCAACCGTGCGCAGGGCACCGTCGATGTCACTCCGCCGCGTAAGACGCAGGAGAGCCGGCTCGGAGAAGATCACGTGTGTGGCAGTCTTCACGATGTCATCGAACGGCCCAGCGCTGGTGAGATCAAAATCGACGACGGATGGGACGCCGAGTGTCTGTGCCTCGCTGATTGCGGACCGCGCGCCCGCGGGCCACCGGAGATCGGTAAGGACGACGTGAGACCCGGCGAGATCCACTCCGGTGACCGTATCGGTTGTGTCGAGCAGGATTTCCGGTGTGTGGTTGACGATTGTTCGTTCTCCCTTCTCATCAACGAGCACCGCCGAAACCGGGG
>BDTL01000106.1 GCA_002898115.1 bacterium BMS3Bbin02
CCGCTTGCCAGCGCTTCAAACAGAGCTTCCAGTACAGCGCCGTCCGCCGCTCCACCACCTCCGAAACCGGTCCCAGGACCGCTCCCGGCACCCTCCCCATCGGACCCGGCGGCAGGGGTCTCACGATCGCTCTCATCCTTACCCGATGGAGAGTCCTCGTCGATGCCGACTCCTCCACGAACCGCAAAGAACACATCAAACGCAACATCAAACGCGTGGCGGTACTCAGGACGCTTGATCATCGTCGTCGCAAGGGTTTCGCGGACAAGCTGTTCGTCCTGAAGATCCGTGTGACACAATGCTTGAGCTGCATCCCCGGTTTCGACCATAGATACCGGAACACCGATGGCTCGCAGCTCTTCAGAGAACGCGGCCAGTGACTTCAGCACGGTGCAGCCTGCGTCAACTGAGTCCGCACCCGCATCGGAGAAGGTGGGTGCGGTCGCACTACAACTTCAGTTCTCGCTCGACGGTGTCGAGATCCTCGCGGTATTTCAACAGGACATTCATCGTCGACCCGGCGTCGTCGCCACCTACCTCGTCGAGGCCGAGGGCGATGAGTGAACGGGCCCAATCGATCGTCTCGCTCACTGAAGGCGCTTTACGCAGCGGCAGATCCCGGATTGAAGCCACCACTGCGGCGATGCTTGCTCCGAGCTGCTCCGGCAGACCGGGAACACGAGCGGCCAGGATCTCGTGCTCTCGCTGCGGTGTCGGGTAGTCGATGTGGAGATAGAGACACCGCCGCTTTAGGGCTTCCGACAGTTCTCGAGTGTTGTTGGATGTGAGCACTACCAGGGGGGTTGACTGCGCCGTGATTGTGCCAAGTTCGGGGATTGTCACCTGGAAGCTATCGAGCACCTCTAGGAGGAGCGCCTCGGTTTCCATCTCGATACGGTCTACCTCATCAACAAGCAACACGACAGGTTCCGGGCTTCGAATCGACTCAAGGAGCGGGCGTGCCAGGAGAAACTCCTCACCGAAGATGTTGCCCTCAACTTCACCCCATTGTTTCCCTTCATCAAACTGAAGCCGGAGCAATTGCTTGTGGTAGTCCCACTCATACAGAGCGCGAGCTTCGTCCAGGCCCTCATAACATTGCAGACGAATGAGGCGGCGACCGGTCATCTCAGCAAGGGCCAGCGCCAGCGCGGTTTTCCCGACACCGGCGGGACCCTCGGCCAGAATCGGTTTCTGAAGGCGGCTCGCCAGGAACACCGTCTGAGCAATAGAGCGAGTGGCAAGGTACCCCGTACCTTTGAGCGCCGCCTCGACCTCGCGTTCTGAATTCCACATCTGATCAGTCACGATCGCGGTACGTCCCTTGTCGTTCGTCGATCAGTGTACCGCTGGGAGGCCAAACCCTCACCGGCCGATGGATGGGTCAGACTGAGTCACACGAGTGCGAATCGTGAACACCCCGTCTCCAGACAAAATCGCACCCCTCCCAAACAAACGACCAAACTGCCAGTTCGACAACCCCAGTTCGGGTCGATCAAGTGCATACTGGCCGTCAACCCAGCGGGTGAATCCGTTACCGACAAATGGTGCATCAATACGATCAAAGAACCGATCGTGAAGTCCGTGGTCTGCCGAAATCAGGCTCCCGACAAACCTCGGGCTGTAGGCGTTGAACAGGTCCACCGCTTCATCAACATCATCTACGATCAGCAGCGTGACCTCAGGGCTTCCATCCCACTCCCATTCCTCGCCAATCCGGTCATCGGCGAGCACCGACGTCTGTGGCTCAATTGACTGCCCGGCAGCCCTGACAACAGTCGTTGCTTCCCACCAGTCATCGGGCACATGGACGCGGTCCCGGTCGCGGATATAGAGTTTTGGCGCAGCACCGAGCCGCTCCCCGGCCCTCCGGAACGAGCTGAGAAAGGTGGGCACCAGTTCATCGGCTCGCGACCGGACAATGGCCACTGTGTTCACGGTATTGCAGACCTTACGATCGAGCGAGTGATAGATCGCGTCAGCAAGATCACTTCCATCGGCGTCGGCGGCAGCGACGATCCACGCACCCCCGGTGCCATGCAGACTCACCGCTATCCCGGCTTGCCGGGCCACGGCACCGAGTTGGGAGACAGCAGCACCAGAGCCTCGGGCAACCGCGAACGACAAACGGGAGTCCGAAAAGAGAGCCCACGCCCCGGCATGCGACGCAACATCGACCAGGGCCACCGACCCGACCGGTAACCCTGCCTCTGCGAGC
Organism: bacterium BMS3Bbin02; assembly: GCA_002898115.1. Taxonomy (GTDB): domain Bacteria; phylum Actinomycetota; class Acidimicrobiia; order Spongiisociales; family UBA5794; genus BMS3BBIN02. The sequence continues at coordinate 2,219 of BDTL01000106.1, forward strand.
GCCGGATTGAGCGCATGTTCCATGATGGCTCGGGCGGTCCCAAGAGCGTCGGAGCCGATGCGAAAGACAACCGTGTTACCTGATCGAAGCACCCCGGTTGCGTCGGCGAAGACGTTGGGACGCCCTTCGAATACGAAAGCCACAGCGCCGAGTCCAGAGCGAACCTGGTCGACCACCCATCCGTCATGATCGATCGTCTCTGTCACGACGTTGCGCTGACTCGCCAGGTCGCGCCACGTCCGCAACCCGGCGATCATGTCCGCCCGCATCGAGTCGCTCAATATCAGGCGCGTCGTGGATCGACCACGGTTCCGTGCGGCGTCGACATCGGCCGCGTTGGCGACCGCAATTGCTTCAAAGACGTCGTCGTCAGCGAGGTTCGCGGCACACAGCTCATAGAACCGCGTGACCGACTCATCGGAAACAGAACCAAGGACACCGAAGGCGTCAACGGCGGCACTCACCGCACTCGCGACCCGGGCGTGCTCGTCACGCGCGATGTGGAGGAGCGCCCCGGTATCTTGGAGGACGACCAGCCGATCACCGGCCGCGAAAGAAGCCGCCAATTGCTCGGACACACGCGTGACCTTATTGCCGCCGTACACAATCGGCATTCCGGGGATCAGAGCATCGAGGGTTGTCTGTGAATCCATGGAGGAACCGTATCCAGGTTTCGCC
>BDTL01000107.1 GCA_002898115.1 bacterium BMS3Bbin02
AGATCTGCTTTCTCATCAACAATTCCGGCTCGCTCACTGTCATGGAGCTGTCGATTCTCTACGGCCGTGCGGCCCAGATTCTCAATGGCCGAGGCATCCAAACTCACCGGGCATGGTTGGGTCCGTACGCCACCACCCAGGACACGGCCGGATTCACAGTTGCCGCATGCCGTGTCGACGCAGAGATGAAACGCCTCTACGACGCACCGGCCCACGGCGCCGGAATACAGTTCTCCGCCTCCTCCTCTCCCCCGAGCGAGGTGGCCTCGTGAACGTCTCGACCAACCTCCTCACCGGCACAGACTGGCAACGGCTCATCGCCGCCGCCGCCGACACTGTCGAGGCCCATGCAGATGAACTCTCCCAGCTCGACGCCGTCACCGGTGACGGCGATCACGGAGTGAATGTCACAACCGCCCTTGGCCATGCTCGCAACCAGATCGCCCACAACGACGGGGCGCCCCCAGGAGCTGTCCTGAGCGCGACAGCAAACTCATTCCTCGACCACATGGGCGGAGCAGCGGGGGCGTTGTTCGGGAGCTTCTTCGCAGGCTTGGCAGCAAGAATTGGTGATGCCGACACTGTCGATGTGCAAATGTTCGCCGATGCCGTCGCGATTGGTGCTGCAATCGTTGCAAAACGCGGAAAGGCCGAACCCGGCGACAAGACGATGGTGGATGCGCTCATCCCCGCCGTCGTGGCGGCCCGACAGGCCGCCGACCGGGACAGCTCAATCATCGAGGCGCTCCAACTCACCGCGCAGGCCGCGCGTAAGGGTGCAACAGCCACGTCTGCGATGACAGCATCTGCAGGCCGCGCCCGGTATGCAGGCGAGAAGTCCATCGGAGTCCAAGATCCGGGAGCCACGACTGTCGCGCTGATCTTCGAGGCTTGGGCGGCAGCTTGCCAGGACCTCCGGGTGGATCGCCAATGATGCAGCGCGACCGCCAACGTCTGAAGATCGGATACGTGGGGGTCGCATTTACTTCGTACTTCGCCGAGGAACACAACCAGTACAACCGCGCTATCGAGGGACTACAAAGGCTCGCCGAACAGCTCGATTTTGAGCTGGCACCCATCACCTATCCCGTCACCGACCTCGCACTCGCCGAGAAGGCCGCCGGCGAACTATCAGCCGGCAACATCGACTATCTCATGATCCAGTGCGCCACCGTTGCGTCCGGTGAACTGCTACCACCCCTCGCAGCGATTGTGTCGCGCATCGGCATATGGGGGACACCCGACCCGAATCAGGAGGGTCCGATCAAGATCCATTCTCTCGTCGCGGTGAACCACTACGCCTCCATCATCAAGCGGTACCTGAGGGAATCCGGGCCAACGTTCAAGTGGTTCTTCGGTCACGCCGACGATGACGACTTCGTCGCACCCTTTACCGTGACAGTTCGCGCCCTCCGAGCGATCAAGGCAATGTCGACCGCCTCCATCGGCTGGATCGGTGGCAACTCCCCCGGCTTCTACAACATGAACTTCGATGCCGAGGTTGTTCAGGACCGGCTCGGCACACGCGTCGTCGCTCACGATTTCTCGGAAATCGTGGAACGCACGGTCGCCGTCGATGAGTCGGAGGCTCGATCCGTCGTTGCGGATCTCACCGCTGCGGCCACCGAGGTATCCACCAGCGAGACGTTCATGGAAAAGGGTGCCCGCCTGTATCTGGCGCTTAAGGCCATCGCGGAAGCCGACGAGCACGCCGCACTGGCCGTCCAATGCTGGCCCAAGTTCCAGGACGTCTTGGGAATCGCACCGTGCATGGCGTATAGCTGGCTCGGGTCGGAAGACGGTTTCGCAGTGTCTTGCGAAGGTGACGTCCCAGGAGCTCTATCGATGTTGCTCCTCAATGAACTGAGTGACCGTCCGGGGTCCTCAACACTTCTCGACATGACAGCCCTGGACCCTGCAACGGGATCACTGCTGATGTGGCATTGCGGAGTAACACCCAGACACTTCGCAAACGACGACGGCATTCGTTGGGTTGACCACACGACGCTCGGGCGCAAGTCACCGCTGACATTCGGAGTTGCCGGTGACCAGGTCTTCGCGGCACAGGACGTGACAATCGCCTACATCGGAAACGACGCCAAAGATCTCCTCATCGTGCGGGCGCGCATCGAGGAACGTGACGTCAAGGGTTTCGACGGTACCCGAGGTTGGTTCACTGCGTTCGAACTCAACGGCGAGCCAATCGACCTAGACGACCTCGTCAACACGTTGATCGTCAGCGGCCACGAGCACCATTACGCGGTGGCGCAGGGAGATCTCACAGATGAGCTTCTTGAGGTTGCCGCCTGGCTCGGCATGAGCACAGTCGACCGCATCCCACGCAAGAACTACCTGCAGCGACTGGAGGTGGTGTCCTTGCGATGAATCGAAGGCCATGTTGGTGTGCAACACCAAACAAGACGGCTGGCATCCGAAACAACATAGCCCCAACCCGAGCGGTGATATCGCAAAGGGATTGGGACTACTCCAGCCCCGTGACAAGGAGGAGACCCAAATGATACAACGAAAGCATCCCCGAACGAAGACACTGGTAGCCCTGCTCGCCTTCGCCCTCATCGTCGCTGCCTGCGGCGGCGGCACCGAGAGCACAACAACGACAACGGCGGCCCCGGCGGCCCCGGCGGCCACAACAACGACCAAGGCCCCGGACGCCGCGGCGCCCACAACAACGACCGCTGCTCCCGCACCGACCACACCGATCGATGCCCCCGGGTACAGCACATGGGAGGAGGTGCTCGCGGCGGCTGACGGCACCACGGTGAACTGGTTCATGTGGGGCGGTTCCGACACGATCAACTCGAATGTCGACAACGATATCGGCAAGGTCATGAAGGAGCGGTACAACATCACGCTGAACCGTGTCCCGATTACTGACACTGCGGACGTCGTCAACAAGGTCCTCGACGAATCCGCCGCCGGTGTGAATACCGGAGGGTCCGTCGACATGATCTGGATCAACGGTGAGAACTTCCGGACGCTCAAGTCGGCTGACCTGCTGTACGGACCGTGGTCAGAGTCCATCCCCAACGCGAAGTACGTGCCGTGGGACGACCCCGCAATAGCGAATGACTTCGGCGAACCCGTAAATGGTCTTGAGTCGCCATGGGGTCATGCACAGTTCGTCATGGAATACAACACCGCGTTCGTTCCGGAGCCGCCGACGACGTTCGAGGCTCTCCGAGATTGGGTGAAGGCCAATCCGGGGCAGTTCACCTACCCGGCGATTCCCGACTTCACTGGAAGCGTGTTCGTGCGCACCGTGTTCTATTGGGTCGCGGGGGGACCGAATGAGTTCCTCGGCGAGTTCGATCAGGCGGTCTTCGACAAGTATGCACCGGCAGTCTGGGAGTACTTGAACGATCTCGAACCGGATCTCTGGCGCGGCGGGGAAACGTATCCCGAGTCGGCGGCGATGGCGGACCTTCTGGCAAACCAGGAGATCCACTTCAACATGGGATACAACCCATCGCGAGCGTCCTCCAACATTGCCGAGGGAACGTATCCCGAGTCGATCCGCACATTTGTGTTTGACACGGGAACACTGTCCAACAACAACTACGTGACGATCCCGTTCAACGCAGCCAACCCGGCGGGAGCGATGGTCATAGCCAACTACATGGTCTCGCCGGAGTTCTCGCTCATCATGGCCGATCCGGATCAGTGGGGATGGTTGATCCCGACCGACCCGACAACGTGGTCGGCTGAGGACCAGGCGACGCTGAACTCCTACGGCACGGGTGTAGCCACACTCCCGGCCGCGGTTCTCAACGCCAACGCCCTGCCGGAACCATCCGGCGATTGGGTAACGGCAATGGAGGCCGGCTGGATAGAGAACGTCCTCGAGAAGTAGAAACCCAGTAGGCCGGTCCGGGTGGGGGTATCTCCAACCGAAGATACCCCCACCCCGACCGCAGAAAGGAGACACACTGTGACGGACGCCCCGATGACCGTTAGGCGCATCAGAAACGGACTCAAGATCCCGCTCATGCTGGCGCCTGCATTGGGTCTCGTCGTGCTGCTGTTCGGCGGAGGCATTCTCGTCGGTCTCGGCCAGAGCCTCGGATACTTCCCTGCGATCGGTCTCACCGATTTCACATTCGAGAACTACACGACGGTGTTAACGGACCGCAACTTCCTCATGTCGCTGTGGCTCACGTTTCGTATTGCCTTCATCACCACGGTGCTGTCAAGCGTGTTTGCGATCGCATTCACACTCGTGTTGCGAGAAAAATTCGCCGGCTCCAAGATCACCACATTCCTCTTCCAGGTCCCCCTGCCCGTACCTCACCTCGTCGCAGCGAGTGGCATCATTTTGCTCATTACCCAATCCGGGCTCATCGCTCGAATCGCGACCGCTGCAGGGCTGATGGAAACGCCCGCCGACTTTCCTGCACTTGTCTTCGATAAGGGAGGCGTCGCCATCATCTTGAGTTTCTTATGGAAAGAGATCCCGTTCGTGGGCCTCGTGGTCCTTGCGATCCTTCAGAGTGTCGGCCCACAGTACGAGGAACAGGCGCGCACCCTGGGCGCCAACGCCCGCCAGCGGTTCCGGTACGTTCTTCTCCCGCTGATCATGCCTGGTGTCATGTCAACATCGATCATCGTCTTCGCTTTCACTTTCGCCAACTATGAGATTCCGCTGCTTCTCGGAGTCCGTTTTCCGTCAACACTTCCCGTGGTTGCATTTCGGCAGTATCAAGATCCCGACCTCGCATTGCGCCCGCAGGCCATGGCAATCAGCATTGTGCTTGCTGTCGTTGCCATGCTCTTGCTGATTGCCTATCGACGTCTCGCGAAAGCGGCGGTGAAGTGATATGAGCGTTAACCCCGAGCAACGTACCGGACTCGTACCCCGATGGGCACGGTGGATCGCAGTCACCTCCATCGTTGTGTTTGTTCTGGTTCCCATCGGCACACTCGTGATCTGGTCCTTCGCCTTCCGATGGAACTTCCCGAACATCCTCCCCACCGAATGGGGCCTGCGGGCCTGGTCGTACACGGCGAGCGATTCGTCGCGGGTGATCGAGGGCCTGTGGAACAGCACGAGGCTGGCGCTCGTGGTGACCCTAATGGCGATCATCGTCGGACTGCCCGCGTCACGTGCGCTCGGCCAGCACGAGTTCCGCGGCAAAACCACAGTCGAGTGGCTCCTCATGATGCCGATCATCGTGCCGGCATTGGTCGCGACCATGGGCATTCACCAGATCTTCATTCGGCTGCGACTCACCGAGACACTGTTCGGCGTCGCTCTGGTCCATCTGATCCCCGCAATTCCGTACTTCGTACTCGTCATGGCAAGCGTCTTTGCTAACTACGGAACCGCACTCGAAGATACTGCTCGTTCGCTCGGAGCCAACAGATACAAGGTATTTCGCTATGTCACGTTCCCCGCGATTTCGTCGGGACTCCTGGTCGCATCGATGTTCACCTTCTTGATCTCGTGGGGTCAATACGTCACGACACTCCTTATCGGTGGGGGCACGTTTGTCACACTTCCTCTCGTGTTATTCCCCTTCCTCAGCGGAGGAAACAACTCCACGGCGGCCGCGATCAGCCTCGTGTTCGTCGCACCCGCAATCGTCGTACTTGTTATGACATCTCGGCAGCTCAGTCGGGACTCGGCTCTTATGGGAGGATTCGGTAAACTATGACAGCTGTATCGCTGCGTCACATCTCGCGTCGTTTTGGTGAACATCTCGCGGTCCGTGACCTCAATCTCGACATCGATTCGGGGGAACTGGTGGCCTTTCTGGGTCCTTCGGGATGCGGCAAGACGACCACGTTGCGAATGATCACGGGACTCATCGAGCCGACCTCGGGTGACGTTCTGTTCGATGGCGAATCCGTGCTCTCGACCCCCACGGAACGCCGGGGGGCCGTCATGGTGTTCCAGAAACATCTCCTCTTTCCGACGATGAACGTGGCCCAGAACGTTGGTTTCGGTCTCAAGATGGCCAAGGTGTCGAAGGATGAAGCCGCACAGCGGGTCGAAGACATTCTGGATCTTGTTGACCTTCCGGGATTGGAACACCGCAAGGCACACGAACTCTCGGGAGGTCAGCAGCAACGCGTTGCCCTGGCAAGGGCACTAGTCGTCCGCCCGAAGGTGCTACTACTCGACGAGCCCCTCGCCAACCTTGACGCCAACCTACGTATCACGATGCGGCACCTCATCCGCTCGATCCAAAAAGAGCTCGGCATCACCGCGATCTTTGTGACACACGATCAGGAAGAGGCCGTAATGCTCGCTGACCGCGTGGCTCTCATGTTCGACGGAGTACTGCAGCAGGTGGGGGCGCCGGACGAATTCTTCCGTGCACCTCGCACGACGGGCATCGCACGTTTCTTCCGAAATGGAAACTTTCTCCGGGGCCGTCGCCAGGGGTCGATCGTGCGCACCGACGTCGGTGACATCGAGATAGCGCCGGGCTCTACGAACGGAAGAGACGGACCGACCGTCCTCACTGTTCGGCCCGAAGAGGTACAGCTGGTGACCAAGGACACGCCACAGGACAACGTCGTACCGGCGGTAGTAACGTCACTCATCTACATGGGGTCTCACTCGCAGTTGACGGTGACAATCGGGGACACACCGTGGCAGATTCACGCTCCGGCGGCGTTTCGCGCGAGCAACGGCGACACCATTCAAATCCGTTTGCCACGGGACCATGTATCGATCGTCTCCGATGACGACGACACAGTCGCGGAACAGTCCGGCGCCGCGCCACCCAACCAAACGACAATCGCATGACCACCGTGGACGATCAGGAACCCAAGACCGGGGTCGCGCTGTCCATCGGGAAACGCCGGGCGCTCCAAGCCCTGTCAACCTCAGAACAGGTTTTTGCGATACTCGCTGTTGATCACATCGCCGCCCTCGCAGCCGTTGCACGGCCGGACGCACCAGAATCGATAACGGACGAGGACCTCGTTGCTCTCAAGCTTCACCTTGTTTCGACGATCTCCCAACCGGCGTCGGGAGTCCTCATTGACCCTGTTCTTGGACTGAGTCCGGTCGTCGAAGAACATGCTCTGCCAGGAACGACGGGACTCCTGATAGGACTCGAAGACGGTGACTACTCATCACTCGATGGACCACCCCGCCTTTTTGCGGACTGGGATGTTGCCCGCGCCGCTCGGTCCGGGGCCACCGCGGTTAAAATCTCGTTCGTGTACGACCCGTTCTCGTCATCTACCGATGCTCACGAGTTCGTGGCAAGCCTTGTCGATGCATGTGGACGCCACGAGCTTCCACTATTCGCCGAGCCGCTGGTCCCCCTCACAAAGCAAGACAACCGGCGGGCAGTCGTCATTGAAGCGGCACGCAAGATCGGCGCCCTCGGTGTCGATGTCCTCAAACTCGAATTCCCGTCGAATCGTGATAACAACGACGAATCCGAATGGCGCGACGCGTGCGCCGAACTGACTGCCGCAAGTCCGCGCCCGTGGACCCTGCTCTCGGGCGGAACCGACCTTGCGACCTTTAGTCGGCAGCTCACGGTCGCCTGTGACGCAGGTGCCTCCGGGTATGTAGCCGGACGGGCCGTCTGGCAAGACCTTGTCGCCGCGGATAGCACCGACCGGGCTGCGGCAACCGCTGAAGCAGAACGGAGGCTCCAAAGCCTCACGGACATCGCTGCCGCGCACGCCACACCGTGGACCTCATGGTTCGAGCATCTCGCATGAGTGCACCGGCTCCGTTCCCGAAGATTCCCCCACAGCGACGCGCGCGGCTCCTCGACCCGCCCACCGGACCGGTACGTGTCGTTATCGACACCGACACAGCCAACGAGATAGACGATCAATTCGCACTCATGTGGGCGCTTCAGTCCCCCGATCGGATACGCATCGAGGCCGTTCTCGCCGAGCCGTACTCGTTCGCCCACCACCGCCCCGAGCTACTCGCTGCCGCGGCGCGTCTCGAGTCACAAGACGAACCGGAACCCGAGAACGCAGCCATCGACGCCTTCAGTGGTTGGGCGCGGCGCCTTGCCGAGGCTGGACGTGACGTCCGAGACGTCGAGTTCGTGGACCCGCCCGAGGGCATGGAACGAAGCTACAGCGAGATCCTGCGCGTCTACGACCGCGCCGGTGCGGACCCGGATGGACTAGTTTTTCGCGGAGCTGCCCGCTACATGCCTGCACCCGACGAACCCGTAGACAGTCCTGCCGTGCGCCGACTGATCGAGCTCGCCCTTGAGCCGTCGGACGATCCGCTGTACGTCGTAGCGATCGGATGTGTCACCAACGTGGCGTCAGCGATTGTCCTGGAACCAGCCATCATCGACAGAATCGTGGTCTTGTGGACTTCGGGTTATCCAACCTGGTCCCCGCGATCCAACACCGACTCGCTCAACCTGGTCCAAGACGTTCCGGCGTCGCGCATCCTCTTCGAGAGCGGCGTCCCTCTCATCTACTTCCCCGGGTACTACATCGGCGCACAGTTGCGGCTTTCACTCCCTGAAATGGAACGCTGGGTACAGGGCCGCGGCCCGGCCGGTGACTTCCTCCACGAGCTGTATACCAACAACCCGCTCCACGAGCAGCGAGCAATCGACGATCACTTCGGGCGGACCTGGGTCATGTGGGACATGATCACGATTGCATGGCTCATCGAACCAGCATGGGTACCTACCGGCCTGGTGCCGACACCCACCCTCGATAGTGAACTTCGCTGGATACCTCAGGAGGGAGAACAACGCCTGATGCGTGAGGCACACGGAATCGACCGTGACGCTATCTTTCGGGATTTCTTTCGCAAACTCGATGCGGGCGCCCGATGAACGAGTCGCAGCCCGACGTGCGTTCCCTGATGGACATCATGCCTGCCGAGTGGCAGCAGGCGCTCGAACTAGACGACGCCGATATCCCGGTCGCCGTCATCAGCGAAGGTTCGTGGTGGCGTGCCCAACGCACCGACTGGAGGCTCGGCATGCTCGATGACGTGCGAGAGCTGGTGTTCCCTGACATGTTTCTCGGGCGGTGGCACGATCGACCCATCGTGTACTGCTGTGCGTACGGCGCCCCGCGGGCGGTAGAGGTCGCCCACCTCTTCGGTAGCCTGGGGACCCGGCTCGCAGTCCAGATCGGTACCTGCGGCGGGCTCCAGGGAGACCTCCGACCCGGCGACGTCGTAGTCCCGGACATCGCTATCTGCCACGAGGGAATCGCAAGCATCTACGGGGCCGGAGAACGCACATCGGCCGACTCGGAGTGGAGCGCGACAGCTCGGTCAAACCTGGAGGACCGTGGGTTTCGAGTCCACAATGGCATCCATCTCACCTGGTATTCGATCTTCGCGCAGAGCGGAGCAATGGTGGAGCAGTGGCGCGACACCGGGTATCTGTCAGTCGACATGGAGACCGCCACAACACTCGCCGTTGCCAACCACTTCGACATGTCTGGAGTTTCGCTGCTCGTCGTGTGGGATGAACTCGTGCGCGGACGCAGTTTCCTTGACCGAATGGATCGCGCCGATCAGGCGCGACTCGATCGGGCGAACGCCGCAGTCTTCGAAGTTGCACTCGACCTCGTCGACGCCCTCTGAACAACGATTGCCCCCAACCCGACCGAGAAGGACTTGACACCATGACATCGCACGACACTGACACACTCCTCGGTCTGTGGGAACGGATGGCCCGCATCCGAGCATTTGAAACACGTGTCGGCGAGATCGCCGAGGCCAAACAAGTCGATGGGTATCTCCACACCTACTCGGGACAGGAAGCTGTGGCGTGCGGTGTGATCCCGCTCCTTCGTGAGGATGACTGGTTTACATCGACCTACCGCAACCACGGTCACGCAATTGCGCGTGACATACCTCTGGAAGCGATCGCCGGGGAAATCTACGGAAAGGCCACGGGAGTGTGTGGGGGCAAGGGAGGCTCCATGCATGTCGCCGATCAGTCGCGAGGCATGATCGGTGGCATGGGAATCGTTGCGAGGTGTCTTCCCATCGCGACAGGGGCGGCGCTTGCTTCCAAATATCTCGGACGCGATTCGGTGGCCGTCGCCCTCTTTGGAGACG
>BDTL01000108.1 GCA_002898115.1 bacterium BMS3Bbin02
GATCGTGTACTTGACAGTCTTGCGCCCCACCGCTTCAACCTCCTCAGCGAAATGTACCACTCAACCGGCGACCTCTCGGTGGTCCACAACGTCGGCCGCGGGTCCTTGTGAAGTATCGGTCGCGCGACGCAGTCCCTGTAGCCGCCGTACCGCAAAGAAGAGCGTGGTCACCAGCACGACAGGTGCGAACTGAATGCTCCGCCCGAAGCGTGCGAACGAGCCGACCCCGAACACCACCTGGAACAGCAATGAGTACAACACCGCTACGAGCGCCGCAGGGATGAGCACCGATCGAGGTGGAATCTTCTGCGCGAGCAAAACACCTGCCGGTACGAGCAGGACCCAGTCGTATGCCAACACGTGGGGCAACACCAGCAGCCCCATCGTCGTCGCAACGATGAACATCAGATCAGAGTCCCACCGTGCACGGACACCCCCGATAAGGATGGCGCCAAACAATCCGACGCCAACGAACACAATGCTGCCTGAGACCACGGTGGACCCACCTGTGAGAGCATCAACAGTGTCGCGAAACGTCACCCCCATTGGGATACTGTCGAGTGGAAACGTGTCGTTCGCTGCTTGGAGCAACGCCCCATATCCGGTGTAGGAACCCGGGTACAGGATTGCCGGGATGATCGAGAGCACTGCCGCTCCCAAGACCGATGTTCCCAGTGCGACCCGGTTGCGTCGCCAATCCACCAACCACCAGAGCACAAACGGGACCAACAACTGTGGTTTGAGCACAAGAATCGATGCCAAGATGCCGGCGCGGACCTGCTTCCCGGCGCTTAGCTGGGAGAGGATTCCGGCATAGACCGCACCCCAAAAGAACTGTCCCTGCCCGAGGGACACGCCGAGGAACCCCGCAACGGAGAGGATCGTCCCGACCAGCAGCACCCCTGGTCGCTGGGCCCCGATCGCACGGAGCCCAAAACCGAAAGCCGCGACGCCCAGAACCGTCCACACGACAAGACCCACCTCGTACCGCAACGATGCTAGCGGAGCGAGCACCAATGCAAACGCCGGAGGGTTAACGAAGGTCGGCTGCAGACCCGCCGGGCCGCGGCGCACCTCGCGCAAGAGTTCGGTCATTGCGTCAACGTCGTACAGTTCTCGGGGGTCTCCATAGCGCAGCATCGTCGCTCCGGCATGGAATGTGGAGTAGTCAACCCCGATGACGTTCCCGTTCGGACTGCGGTATTCGGGGTCAGTGGCAACGCTAATGATCGACGCCGTGTAGAGGGCGGCACCGATAGCGAGGATCACGGCAACGAGCCGCCACAGCGTTCGGCGAAGCGACTCGCGATCGGTGTGGCGGCTCATTCACAGCACGTTAGTGGCGCGGCTGGCGGGCCGAAAGGACCCCGCTCCATACCCATCCGGGATCAGCATCAATCGGGAACGTAGGGTCCATCCGCAGAAAAGACGAGCTCACCGTTGATGTACGTCTTCTGGACCCTGGTGCGGGCATCCCACGGATCGCCGTCCATGAGGATGAAGTCGGCATCCTTACCGGTCTCTAGCGTGCCGACCGCTCTCCCGACTCGATCCGTCGGCAACTCCCTACCACCACGGCCATGGCAGTGGCTGGCGGTTTGCCGGTGGCGGTGGATGCACGGGCTTGGCGAGCAGTGCGGTGAGCCGATGCCGGGTGGCGGTTGCCTCAGACTCTGTCAGGAGCGTCGCGATACGATCATAGAGACCACGAGATAAGGCTTCTTCGAGCAAACTCAACGCGTCCACCATTGCTGCCGGTAGCTCCTGACCCGCGAACCCCCACAGAACAGTTCGCAGCTTTGGGACCCGGTGAAACGTCAGGCCGTTGTCGATCCCCCAGATGCGGTCCGAGCCTTGTTCGAGCAGCAGATGTCCCAACTTTCGGTCCGTATTGTTTGTCACGATGTCGAGCACTGCGAAAGGCCACAACCTCTTGTCGAGATCTTGAAGCAACGACCGCGGATCAGTGTCACGATCCTCGTTGACCATCTTCTGAACGGACCCCGGACCGTACAGGCCATCGACGAGCCGGGTCTCGGGGATGATGTCGAACCCGAGCGCTTCGGATACTTCAAACGTCAGAACCTCGCGAGCCGCAAGCGTGCTTGAGTCGAAGTCATGCAGCGGCTGCGCTCCGAACGAGGGTTTGTATACGACAAGTGCGCCATGTGTATCCCTGGCAAGCATCGTTGCATTGGAGGCGTGCGGCAGAGTGCCGAGAACCTCCACCACATCCCCTAACCGCGGTTTGTTAGTTGAGATTGGGATCGACCTCTGGACATTGGTGATACTCACCGGGGTTGATCGCCTCCGCACAGCGGGGGCAGAGCGGTCTCCCGGCGGCAACGATTTTCATCGCGTGTATCGACGCGGCCTGGAGCTGCTCGGGAGCGATGATGAAGTTCGCCGACTCATCATCATCGTCGATCGACTCGAGGATCACCGACACCATCTCATTCTCTCGCAGACCGAGACGGAGGTCCCCCACCCGGAACGTTGCTTCTCCAAGTTCAGCCGGCTCGGCAAGCCTCCCTTGAATGTGAAGGACGGCATCTTCATCAAATTCGACCTCGGCGCCGGCGAGCATGTGTTCTCCAAGCTCCGCGAGGGCAGCCACCTGTTGCTTTTCGGCGATAAACCAATGCCGCTCCCCTCCGGTTTCGACAAACAGGAAGAACACCCGCTCACCCGACGGACCCACAGCGTCCATGCGGAACTGTTCCGCTGGTCCAAGTTCACGCACGAAGTACTCCCCGGCCGTTGACAACATCAACAAACGGCGGTACGCCCGGGTGCAGGTGTATAGCGGAAACCGACGTCGTGGAAATGTTGATCCGTTGGAAGAGATCAATCGACTGACCGAGATAGTGCGACACCACCAACTTGATGATGTCCGAGTGACTCACGATCGCGACCGTCGCCTTGCCCGCACCCTCGGCGATGCGGTCACATGCCGCAACGGCGCGGTGTTGCGCTTCGAGAAATGACTCACCACCGGGGAATCGTGCCTGTGATGGCACCGTCTGCACCGTCGACCAGAGTTTGGTGCGGCGCAACTGGCCAAACGAGCGGCCGGCCCAGGAACCGAAGTCAATCTCAGTCATGTCCTCCTCCACGATCGGAGTGAGCCCATGTGGGGCGCCGACGATGGTCGCTGTCTCCATCGTCCGTTCGATCGGTGAGGCGTAGAGCCGCTTCAGCGTGGTTCCGCCGAGGTTCGCGGCGACCTGCTCGGCCGCAGCAATGCCGGCGTCCCCGAGCGAGACACCGGGGAGACGGCCCGTGAGCCTCGTTCCGGTCTCGGGTGTCGGTGCGTGTCGTATGAGAAGAAGTCGTGCCATGGCGTGAGAATACAGCCACCGCAAACCCTTGACGACGGTTGGATAGGCGAGCCGAGGCTTGCCGGGTACGCTTGCGGGCATGTTTGACCTCGCAGTTGTCGGCACCGGAATCATGGGGGCGCCCACGGCCTGGCACGCCGCGCGCACCGGTGCTTCTGTCGTCGCGATCGGTGTCCCCGAGCCCGCCGACCTCACCCGGCACCATGGTCTGTTCGGGGCGTGGCACGACGCCTCGCGCCTCGTGTGGCAGCGCCACGCCCATCCGGCCGATACCGAATTCAC
>BDTL01000109.1 GCA_002898115.1 bacterium BMS3Bbin02
ATTCGTCGTCAAACGAGCGCTCAACAATGGCCTTTACGCTGGCTGCTTTGACGAACTGTAGGAATCCGGAGTATCCGAAGGTTTTTTCGGAGAACGAAGAATCCGCCTTGCGCATGCGGTCCTTCAATCCGGACAGGGACGCACCGTCACCGTGCGCACGTTCAGCGACGACCGAACGAAGCAGCTCAAACGCCTTCGCCTCACCCTTGCCTTCGGCTGGGAAGGACACAACCGGGTCGCCCTGGCGCTCCGACTCGTCTAGTTGGACCACACCGCGCTCTCCGAGGTTGCGCATCAGCTCACCAAAGGACCGAAACCCGTAGTCCGTCTCGGCGAACGTCGAATCTTTACGCAGGAGAGCCCGCTTCACCTGCGACGAACGTACCTCCTTGTCACCGGAACGCAGGATGCCGGACAGCGTTCGGGAGATGATGCCGTCGAGCGCCTTGAGATCCTTGACCTGAGGCCTTACCTCATCCTTGCCACGACGAAGCACACGAGCCTGGGGAACCTCCACGCCGTCAAGATTCTCGTAGAATAAGAACTCATCACAGGCCGGCGGCAGCAATGCGGACGTCGAAGCCTTGAGACCCACTCCGATGACTTGCTTATTGAGCTCACGAAGCTTGTGCACGAGAGGCGAAAAGTCGGAATCCCCGGTGCAGATCACGAACGTCGTGACATAGTCTCTCTCGAAGGCGAGCTCGACAGCGTCGACAGCCATCTTGATGTCCGCCGCATTCTTGCGAACCGCCCCCCGGCGTTGTGGGATCTCGATCAGTTCAACATGGTTGTCCGTGAGCATGCGCCGATCGTCCTGAAACCGTGACCAGTCGGCGTAGGCACGGCGAACTACAACCCGCCCCCGTTCAGCGAGGGCATCCGCAATGGGGCCGAAGTCGAAGGTCATCGAGAGGTCTTCGCGCGCCCCGATCGCGAGATTCTCGTAGTCAATGAAAAGGCCTATGCGTACGTCGTCCATCCCCCAATCGTATCAGGAACCTCCAGACTCTTAGGGATGTGCTCCGTATGTGGGCATGGCGGAGTCAGTGACCACCCTGTTTCCCGCTTGTACGCCCGAATCAGACAACTAAACCGACGTCTTGCTTCTCCGTTCGGCTGTTCGAGCAATGCGGTTCGCCATTCTGCGAAATATCGGTGCGTGGAACGGGAGCAAGGACCACCAGTAGAGTCGACCGGTAAGGCCCTTCGGGACGAATCTGGCGGTCTGGATTAGCCGAGATCCCTCACCGTTCGGCGTAACCGACCATCCGAGCCAGGCGGTGCCCGGAACCTTCATTTCGGCCTGCAACAGCAACCGGCGCCGATGCAGGTCGATGGCTACAACCCTGAAGAAGTCCAGCGCCTCTCCGGGTCGGAGTTCTTCAGGATCGCGCCTGCCGCGACGCAGCCCAACCCCGCCGATCAATCGATCAAACCATCCCCGCGCAATCCACGCCCAATTCATGGAGTAGTAGCCAACATCGCCGCCAATTCGTGTGACCGCCCAGAACAGATCATCCACCGACGCCGATGACGCTACAACGCGACGGTCGACCTTCATCGCAGCACCCGACCAGGCGGGATCGCCCGGCAGGGGCCCGGCGGGAGCAGTCAGCGCATCGGACCAGCGCGTCTCGACCTCGGAGTGGGCAATTCTCGAAAGAGCCCGCTCCAGAGCTTCGCGGTAGGGCATAAGGCCGGCAGGGTCGAAACCAGGCGGAGATGGTCGCGTCGCGACAACGTCAATGGACAGGCTTTCGATGAGCGGCCGCGCAACCCCTACGGGGAGTGGGGTGGCGAGGCCGACCAGTAGCGGCGACAGACGCTGGCTAAAGATCGGCAGCGGTATCACTATGCGCTTCCGCAGGCCCGCAACTTCGGCGTACACCTGCATCATTTCCAGGTAGGTGAAGATGTCCGGTCCGCCGATGTCATAAATCTCGTCCACCGGTGTGGGATAGTCGAGGATTGAGACCAGAATCTCAAGCACGTTGCGCACCGCGATCGGTTGACAGCGGGTCCTCACCCACTTCGGTCTCATCATGATCGGGAGGACCTCGGTCAGATGTCGAACCATTTCGAACGACATCGAGCCGGACCCGATGATTACCGCCGCCCGCAGCTCCACGACCGGAGTCGTTCCCGACGCGAGAATGTGTCCCACTTCATGCCGACTGTCAAGGTGCTCCGACAAATCCTCATCGTCAGATCCCAATCCCCCCAAGTACACAATCTGGCGTAGACCGGCCCGTTCGGCGGCGGCGCTGAAGTTCTGTGCCGCGGCTCGCCCACGTTCGGCATAACTCCTCGGGGACCCCTTCATGGCATGGATCAAGTAGTACGCGGAGTCGCAGCCCTCTAGTGCGCGGTCGAGACTCTCCCGGTCAAGAGCATCGGCTGCCACCACCTCGACCTGATCGCGCCAGGGATCCAGGGTGAGCTGAGAAGGGTCACGAGACATGCATCGCACCTCGTGACCTCGATCGAGCAGCCGTGGAACCAGTCGGCCGCCGATATATCCAGTGGCACCGGTGACGAGGACCTTCACGTCCTTCAATCTACCAAATCAAGACCCACCATCCGATTCTGGCGTCCACAGCCCGCTGTTTTGGTGCGCTTTCGGACGCTAGAACGAGAAAGGTCTACGGGCAGCCGTCGTCCCAGGCCGAATCGAGACCGGCAAGCCACGTCGTCATACCCGAAGGCTCAGGAGTTGGTACCGCTAGGCAACCGTTGGAGCCGAGGGTGAGGAACGTCAACGAGCCACCTTGGGAGACATCCAGCCCTGCATAGAACTCAGCCGGGATCTCGCCGGACAGGGAGTTGTTGACAAGATGCAGGCCGGTGAGGTTGGCAAGGTTCCCCAGTTCAGAAGGGATCGATCCCGTCAACATATTGCCCGCCAGGAACAGTTTGCCCAGATTGGCCATAGACCCGAACTGCGGTGGGATTGTTCCGGTCAAAGAGTTCGAGTTAAGCACCAACGTTTGGAGGTTGGACAGGTCCGCAAGCTCGCTCGGAATCGAACCCGAGAATTGATTGCTCGTGAGATGCAGAAGAACAAGACTGCCGAGGTTCCCGAGCTCGGGCGGAATCGGCCCGGACAACGAGTTGCTCACAAGGTTCAGCACACTGAGATTGGAGAGAGTCCCGAGCTCCGGTGGAAGCGTCCCGGAGAGAAAATTGAGACCGAGATACAGTGCTTGGAGGTTGGTGAGGTTGGCGATCTCCGCCGGGATCGTCCCCACCAAATTATTGCTGGCCAATTCAACGTCAGTTACGACACCGCCGGTGCAGGTCACACCAAACCAGTCGCACGGATCCGACCCGGCATCAAGCCATCCGGTGTTGTCGGTCCAGCCGGCCCCGCTCGTGGCGCCGTACAACGAGACCAGGGCCTGACACTCGGAAACCGGGATCGATGTCACGTCATCACACATCGCCGCATCCGGCGGCGGCGGACCGATCGGCAGCAGCCCGAGGGCTCGGGCCAGGAATGACGCCATCTGGTCACGCTTTACCAGATCAGTCGGGCAAAACCGGTCGTTGTCCGGTGGGTTACACCCCAACGTCACCCCCGCGGTCGCCAACTTGTTGATATCGGATTCAAACGTCGATCCGACCGTGTCGGCGAACCGACCCCCACCGCCGTCGTCCGCATATCCAAACGCCCGAGTCAAGAACGCCGCCATCTGTCCGCGGGTGACATTTCCGTCGGGACAGAACTGATCGTTCACCGGCGGATTACAGCCTTTGGTTATGTCGGCGGCCGCCAATCGATTGATGTCGGCCTCGAATGGTGATCCATCGTCATCGGAGAAGAAGTCCTCGGATGTACTCGGCAACGTTAGAGCCCTCGTCAGGAACGCTGCCATTTGCCCACGAGTGACTGACGCGCCGGGGCAGTACAAGTCGTTCACCGGAGGGTTGCATCCCTTCGTGATCCCGACATCGGCGATCGCCTCGATGTTGGCCTCGTGGATATTGCCGTCGTCGTCGGAGAACGTGCCGGCGAAATCAGCCCCGGCAGTCGCTATACCAACCGAGGCGAAGACCAACACCGCCGACATCCCGACGACACCGAATCGTGGAAACAAGTTCCGTAACGATCGCCAACCCACCGCGGCCTCCAGACCTTCAAGGAGAAGCCGTTTCCAACCATAGCCACCATCAATTGCCAGCGTCAACACATCGGCATGACTGCGCGAACACGCCTGTACCCTCCGCGCCGGAGTAGACAACCAGAACCCGAACAGTTGATCCTTCACTTCTGGCGTCCACGGACCGCTGTTTTGGTGCGCAATTGGACGCCGGAACATGAGAGTGGAGGATGGCGCTCTCGCACCACCCTCCACCTGGATCACCGGTCTACGTGACCGACTCCTGTTTGATACCGACTAGATGGCCATGTGGGGATGCCCGGCGGTTGCGCGATCCGCGTCGCGCCATGCCCACCGGAACCGCTGTATCGCCCGGTTGTATCGACCCTGGTCCCAGTACCACTGGCCTTGTCGCAGCCTACGCTCGGCACGATCGATTCTCCACTGGGTCCCGCCGTTCTCGATGGCTTCGGCGATTTCTCGCTCCGCCAACGTGTAGTCCGCCTGTGCCATAAGTTCGAGAATTGCCGTGATCTCATCGCTGAGCGGGCTCGGGGCGTGCTCAAGCCTGTGGAGCACACGAGCCGTGTACTCCTCGTAGCGGAACACGTGCTGCCCGATGCGCGGTGTCAATGACCAGTCGTCCTCCCACAACGACGAATTGAGGGAAGCTTCGAGCCAGTGCATCGCAATCTTGATACGGAGATCCCACCAGTAGTTACCGGTCGGCGGGATTGCATCGAGACGTTCCAGGGCCTCCGTCTTGAGATCGCGTGGCGACTCGAACTCCAGACCAACCAACACCGGATCGTGGTCCGCGCTGCGGTACACCGTCGAACCATCGAAGATGTCCTGATTGAAGTCCCTGCCGGACTCCGCCGGATCGATAATGTCATCGTTGAAGTCGAGCACCCTCGGCTCATCACTGTTGATGTGCCAAATGTCAACGCTCGACACCTTCGACGTCAGTGACTCCGTTGAGAATGCGTAGTCGAGCAATCCGGTCATTCCAAAGAACGTGAACGAGTAACGATCGGATGGCTCGATGAACGACTTGGTCAAGTTATCAAGTCCGGCGTCCAACGTCGTGATCGGATCTTCCTCGGCGTACGAGTTGAAGTCACCGATCACCAGGACGTCATCATCACCGGTCGAAGCCTGCAGCTCCGCAACGAAGTCGAGGAGCGCCACTGCCTGGGCAGTTCGACGTGCGTTGTAGGCAGCCTGACCATCGTTCTGATCAAGGTCTGCACCGGTCGCGTTGCGTGAGCTCTTCGACTTGAAGTGGTTGACAACAACTGTGAACTCGTCGCCTTCCCATGTGAATGTCTGCGCGATCGGGGGACGATCCTGAGCAAAGATCGGATCATCGTCGGCGACAGCCAGGCCGACTGTCGAAACCTTATCCAATCGATAGATGATGCCCACCTTGATAGCGTTCGTTGAGCCGAGACCACCCGGATACGCAGGTTCAGCAACCGTAGCCCACACGGTCGCGCCCTCGGCTGCGTTCAATGCATCAACCAGGTCCTGGACCGCAACGTCACCGTTGTTCTCCAGCTCCTGGAGACCGATGATGTCGGCACCGAGCGCACGCACTGCGGTCACCATCTTGGTCTGCTGACGCAGGCGTTCGGCTACAGAGTCCGCACCACGAGCCCCGTTGCTACCGTCGTCGATCGTTGTCCAGTAGTTGAACATGTTCAACGTGGCGACAATCACGTCACCCTCGACATCCGGTCCGGCGGGCCTTGGGTTCGTGCCGTTCCATGTTGGTTCCGCCGTCGGGTGGAGTCGGTAGGATCCGAATCCGTATCCAAGAACACCGACGAGGTCCGACGTGCTGTCGCCGAGGCGCAGCGTTCCGTCGCTGCCCAGGTACGGAACGGTCGTCGGGAACTGACCCGTCGATCCGTCATCCAGGAGGAGACGAGTCCCCTCAAGCGAGTCCGCAACAGTGTTGCCGTTGTTGTCGAACCCGGGCGCCGGAGCCGAGTTGTTGGTCGGCTGGAACTGACGTTCCCCGCTCGACAACACGGCCTCACCGAAGCGGTGCAGGTTGAACGTATCGGAGACGTACATGTCCTGCGGGAACGAGAGCAACATTCCTTCGAACGGCTCCCTGTCTGCCACCGGCAGTGTGAGGTCCGTAGGAGTCACCGTTCCCGAACCCGTCACCGTCACGGTGGCGAACCCTATCTGGGTCATCCCGAAGAACTCATCCACAGTACCGATGACCTCGACGAGATCACCAACCTGGACATCCGTTGCACCACCCGGGTAATACACGAAGATGCCGTCAGAGGTGGCAGGGTCACCGTCGCCGGCGGGGTCCTGCATATAGAATCCGCTCTGCTCCCCACTGTCCTGGAAATCACCGGTGACGACACCGGTCGTGATGACATCAGCATCCTCGAATGGCGAGCTGCTCCCCGACCCCTGAATCTCGGGAATGGTCGCGATCGCCGGCGGGCCATACCCGATGACTACCGGATCATGGTCGGATGCACGGAACTCGTCGTTCACGTACAGACCGTTCGACGACTGTCCGAACTCGGTGTTGTAGTCCAGGATGCGCGGCTCGTCCGCGTTGATCCGCCAGGCCGCAGCGCCGGTCACATTCGTCATCGCCTCTGTGGAAGCCATGATGTAGTCGAGTGATCCCCACTGTCCCCGGAACACGTATGTGTAACTGTCGGCAGCAGATGTGAATGACCGCAACGTATTGGTGTAACCGGCGGCTTCGATCGTGGTGATCGGGTCTTCCATGGCGTACGCGTTCAGGTCTCCAAGGATGAAGACGTCGTCGCTTCCCGATCCCGTCGGGTCGCTGGCGAGCCAGGAGGCAAGAGCTGCCGCCGCTGTCGTACGGGTGATGTTGCAGTTACCCTGCCCATCTCCGATGTCCGGGTCACCCAGTATGTCGCAGTCGGAGCCCTTGGACTTCAAATGGTTCACCGCGGCGGTGAACACTCGTCCGTTGTTGAGCGTGAATGACTGAGTGAGAACCGCACGGTTCTTGTCGTCGTTGAACGCAGGATCGATCGACGAGTCAAAGATCATGGCGGCACCGAGTGGTGTCACTTCTGCCGGCTTGTACAACAGACCGACCGCAATGGCGTCGGTTCCGATACCGGCGCCACCCGGGTTGACGAAGGCATAGGTGCCTGCACCGGAAACCGCGTTGAGGCCGTCCACCAGGTCAACGATGGCCGACAACGAACCGAACCCGTCGTTCTCGATCTCCATGAGGCCGATCACCTCGGCATCAAGTTTGACGATCGCCGCGATGATCTTGTCACGCTGACGGTTGAACTCGACCAGCGAATCGGCACCGCGCTGATCCGGGTCGACATCACCAAACCCACCACCGGTACCGTCGCCGTTGAAGTAGTTCAACACGTTGAACGCGGCGATCTGGATGTCACCGCCGACGTCCGGAGCGGTCGTCGGGCGGTCACCACCCGTGAATACCGGGTCCCCTACAGGCTGGATCGTGTAATCCCCGAAGGAGTAGAACATCACACCGGTGAAGTCGACAAGCTCACCGCCGCGCAACGTTCCACCGTTCACGTACGGCACAGGGAGTGGGTTCTGCCCTGATAGCGTGTCGTCAAAATCGACACGGTTCAGATCGTTAGCGGCTTGCTGGGCGTTCGCCGCAGCACCCGGACTCGCGACCTGTGTCGGGCTTGGCAACCGCTCACCCGCCAGACTGAACTCACCGAAGCGGCCAAGGTTGTAGACCTCGGTCACCACCAGACCGGACCCGTTAAGGAGCATGCCCTCGATGGCCTCGAAATCGTCCATCGACGCCATCGGAAGCGAGAACGCTGTCGGTGACGCGGTACCTGACATTGCGGTCTCGTTTACGACCGTCACGGAACCCGTGATTTCGGTCAGTCCGAAGAACTCGGTCACGTCACCGGTCACCGTCACGACTTCACCGATAGTCACCGGTTCGGCCGAAAAGACGTAGATTCCTTCCGAGGTCGCCGGGTCGGCGTCTACATCGGTGTCTTCTTCCTGAACGGTGAATCCGCCGATCTGGCCGGGACCCTGGAACACGGCAGTCACGACACCCTGGACGGTCAGTGTCCGACCATCGAAGGGCGATGTCGCTCCGGAGCCCTGCACCGCGCTAATCAGCGTGATGCCGGGGATCGGTGGAGAACCACAATCGTTTTCCTCGCCCGGGGTCGGGGCACCCTGGGTATAGGTATTGGTGTTGAGTGCCCCACCGGTGCCGTTGTCACAACGGCCGTTGGACTCGGTTGCGGAGTTCGTGGCGTCTTCGTCCACCTGTGGCTGGCCAGGGTTGAGCAATCCGAGAAGACCGGCATCGTCAGCGTCGTCCGTGTCATACACGAGTGCATCGATGACACCACCAGTAGGCAGCGGCGAACCGTTCGGGTAGTCGCCAGCGTTCCCGGTCAACAGCACAACCGCGTCAGCACCGTTCTGGATCAGGTTCGTGTCGGGCGACACGTCAAGATCGCAGTTCGAAGTGTTGCTCGCGTTGCCGCATAACACGAAGTAGCCGGAGGAGTTGGTGGAGTAGCCATCGAGATCGAACACCCGATACGACTGATCATTTGAGCCGTTGTACAGGACGATGGATAGTCCAGTCAGGTCGGTGTTGCCAACACCACCGTCGAACAGTTCTATGAACTCAGCCGAATCGGTTCCGGCCTGATCGGCATCCACCTCGTTGATGAGCAGTGGACTCGGCGCCGGTGGTTCACAGTCGACGAGAGTGTCAACGTTCGCAGCGCCAGATGTGGAACATGCAAGCGCGAAATCGGCGCCGTTGTCGTCAGTGTCAATCCCATCCGGGAGACGAGATATCGACACACTCGGAATCGTGTTGCTATCCGCAGGAGCGAACGTTCCCTCACCAAACGCAGCCGACGTATCTTCATACGCAACCGAGTCAACAACACCATCAATCGCGTGAACAAGACTCACCCCATCAGGCGAACCGTTCTGAAGGAAGTTCGTATCGGGAGAAGAGTCCAGATCACAGTTCGCTACTTCAGCAGCGTTGCCACACACGACATAGTACGCACCGGGGGCCAACGAACCAGACAACACAATCGAGTTGTAGACCACATCGCCGTTGCCGTTGAACAAATCAAGGGTGTACTGAGACAAATCCGCAGCCTCACCACCGACATTCATGATCTCAACGAACTCCGCCGCATCACCATCCACCTGGTCATAATCAATCTCATTGATCACCAACACCGCAGGATCCGCCGGTGGTTCACAGTCGACAAGTGTGTCAACGTTCACAGCACCCGGCGTGGAACACACAAGCGCGAAATCGGCTCCGTTGTCATCAGTGTCGGTCCCATCAGGAATCCGAGATATCGATTCGTTCACACGGCCTACATCATTGGAGTCGGCAGGAGCCGCGCTGCCCTCACCAAACGCGGTTGAAACGCCTTCGTAAGAAACCGAATCGACAACACCCTCACTAGCGTGAACCAGACTCAACCCATCGGGGGCGCCATTCTGGACAGAGAAACCGGTCTCTACCTGGTCACAATTATCGACGTTGCCGCCATCACCACAGACGACGTAATACGCACCGGGCGCCAACGACCCGGACAACACGATCGTGTTGTAGACCGTATCACCGTTGCCGTTGAATAACTCAAGGGTGTACTGAGAAAGGTCAGCAGCCTCGCCGCCGACATTTAGGATCTCAATGAACTCGGCGGTATCGGTACCGGGCTGGTCATAATCAACCTCATTGATCACCAACACCGCAGGAACTGGAGGCGGCGTGGTGGCGGCGACATTCACCGCACCGGGTGTGTTCACCGCTTCGCCATCAACAGGCGTCCCGGAGAAGCCGGAGAACCCTTCACCACTGAAATCGTTAGGGAGCCAATCCGCGACCGCATCAGTGTCCGTCGAGTCCGGGATACGAGAAGCACCACCAGGGGCGAACGAACCACCAGAAAATACAGTGTCCAGCACCGTCGACGAATACGTCTGATCACCAGCACCGCCGTCGTTCACCGCGACATCATCAACAACACGAGTCCACGGCGTCACATCAAGAACACCATCGTCATCGGTGTCGAGATCATCACCCGCAGCGCCGGTGAAACCCTCCACCAACAACAGCGACTGCGTGCCGTTCTCCAAAACGTTGGCAACAAAACCAGTCGTCCAATAGCCGGAGGCGTCAGTCGAACCAACCGGGAACACACCGTCGATCACACCCTTCGAGGTGTCACCCTCAAGAGCCAGCACGGTAAACGCCGAATAGTCAGTTGATGCATCACCCGAGACCTCAACAAACTCATTCGTATCGGGACCCGCATGATTCGCAACAAACTCATTAATCAAAGGATCAGACGGCGCCGGCGGAGGCGGAGGTGCCAGGCAGTTTGAGCTGTGAGATCCGAGGCCGTCGAAGGTGTCGAGCGCGAATCCGGTCCACTCAAGACTCGGATCGAATGTGTTGACCGGATCGGTGCGACCGTCACATACCGATGCGATGCGACGAAGGGTGTTGTCCTGGGTCGAAACGTCACCCGTACCCCACTCGGTTGCGTCGTCGAGGCCAACCTGACCGATCACGTCAACAATGGCGGAGCCGTCGCGCAATACGATTGCATCATTGCCATCAAAGATCAACGAACCTGCTTGGAATGCGCCGGGGAGAGAGGAACCCGCCCTCACGACCACGACCGTGTCACCGGAGCCAAGTGTTCCGATCAGACCGACGGTGTTCGTCGGGCTAAAGATGTTCGCTCCGTCGGCGTAGATCTCGATCGTGTAGGACGAGAGGTCAACGGTAGCGGCTGTCGCGTTGTAGAGCTCGAGCGCCTGGTTGTCACCGGATCCCTCAACGTACTCCGAGAAGATCACACTCCCCGACGTTGCGGTGGCTATCCCACCCTGGCTTGCGACGATGACTGATGTCACCACCATATATGACACGGCTAGACGTAGCTTGCGCCACGGTTTCGAGTAGGCCCTCACCTGATCCCCATTTCTATGTATCCGGCACACCCTCCGCGGTGTGCACGTTGTAGCTGGGGCCTGCTGCCATCGGAGCGTCCTCAGAGATCCAGTGTTCGGAGAATTCCGACACCGACCACACGCCTCCAGCGCCTACTGACAGTAGCAACAATCACGGGATATTGCCTACAGAAAGTGGTGTCCATCACTTTTGGTCATCAAAGCGACCACAGAAATGGTATCGCCAGCTACAGAAACGGCCAGTTGGGCGCAGATGGCTGCTGTACGTGTGGTGGGTGATTCGACCGGGCCTAAATCCGCCGGGATCTTGCCACACCCGGTGCTGCTCAGAACTTCGGGATCCCCGCTGCATCACCAGAGGGTGCCTCGTCGTTCATGTTGCCGCCACGAATCTCATCCATCTTCGCGATGCCGAGGGGACCGCAGGTCCCCTCGGCATCGCGAACAGCACACTCGCAACCGGGTTTCGTGTCGCTGGCAACGCGTATGCTCTTACCCATGGACCTACCGGAAACCCAGAGAATCGTGGACGAACGCACGACACTCACCGAAATGCTCAACTACCAAAGGACGGTGATGGTCCGCAAGGTCTCGGGTCTGACAAAGGAGCAAACACTCACCCGCCTCGAACCGTCGACATTGACCCTGGCGGGTCTCCTCCGCCACCTCACCCTGGTCGATATCTACTGGTTCATCATGGTGCTCCGGGGCGAGGCGATGCCACCACCGTGGGAAGCCGGGGACTGGGAATCCGATCCGGACTGGGAAATGACATCTGCCACGGACTTCACTCCCGAAGAGATCATCGCAGACTTCAAGAATACCTGGCGAGAAGTCTCCGCGGTCAGCGCCGACATGGACCTTGACCACACGGGCACCCGCAGCGACGGCACGGTGATCTCACATCGGTGGGTGCTGGCACATCTGATCGAAGAATATGCGCGCCACAACGGGCACGCCGATTTCATCAGAGAGTCACTGGATGGCTCAACGGGTGATTGACATGACACCAATCAGCATGGTCGACCCGACACAGCGGTTCTAGGAAATCACCGCTTCGCGTAACCCCAACGTCACAACGACTCGCCCACCACCGGTGTCGAGCGACTCGATCAACAAACTGCCTCCTGACGCCTCTGCGGTTCGGCGAACAATGTCGAGACCGAGTCCGGTTGAACCTGCCGAACTTCGGCCACGTTCCGCAAGGCTCGGATCGAAACCAGGGCCATCGTCCGCAACTGTGAGCGTCGCCGTCGTTGGGGTGCCATCGACCTCAACGGTAAACCCAACGCCGTCAGATGTGTGAGCCATGATGTTGCCGAGCAACGCATCGATCATGGCGACCACGTCCGCTTCGCCCACCGCCACTTGCCAGGGACCTCCATTGATCTCCAATGACACGGCCCGACCCTGTTCCTCTGCAAGGGCGCTCCAGAACTCGACGCGCGTGGTTGTCAGCTCACCGAGCTCACAGGTGGAATCGGCATCGACCTGACCGGGTCGACGCGCCGCCTGGATTACAAAATCCACTGTACGTTCCAGTTCATCGAGGTCATCACGAAGGCGATCCCGGACCGACCCCTCGGCGACCGCGTCAAGATCGAGGCGTAACGCAGTCAAGGGTGTACGAAGTCGGTGCGACATGTCCGCGGCCGCTTCGCGCTCCAGACGCAACAAGGTCGTCATTCGTTCGGCTAGCCGGTTGAACTCCACGCCTACCTCTCGTACCTCGGGAGGGCCCGATGGCTCGACACGCGTGTCAAGCGCACCTTCGCCGAGTAGCGCAGCGTTGGCCGACAACTCCCGGACAGGTTCAACGATCGATCGACCGAGTCGGTCAGCAACAGCGAGAGCGATCAGGACCAAGACCAGGCCAAGTGCGCCGAGGATTCGCCACGACCGGGCGACCCCTCCGCTCAGTTGCTCGTCAGACACGAACACTCTGACAACCACCGCAGATTCCAGGCTCGGGATTATCACCGGAGCATATATTGCCTGACCGCCGGCGACCGCGGCGCGAAAAGCGATACCGCTTTTCGCCTGCGTAAGGTCTTCTCCTGGCGGGATTACGGAGCCAACAACGACTTCGTCAACAACGAACGAGACCGGGAAATGACTACCGTCGAGGGGAAAAGACTCCACGACACCCAGCATGTCGCTCACACCCGCATTCAGGGCAACGAGCTGTGCGAACCGTTCGGCCTCACGCTGCGCATCGTTGATTGCACGATTACCGGCGAAGTCACGAACGAGAAGTGCAAGTGGGATCAGGAACGCAAGTACCACCATTGCTGTAACCGCCCCCGTCACCAGCATCAGACGCTGTCTCACGAGTCCGGCTCTACGAGTTTCACTCCCCTGCCTCTACGCGTGTGAATGAATCTGGGTTCGGCCGCGGTTTCTCCGAGCTTTTTGCGAAGCCACGACAGATGGACGTCGACCGTCTTGTCCGCACCACCGTACGGCTGGCGCCACACAGC
>BDTL01000110.1 GCA_002898115.1 bacterium BMS3Bbin02
CGAGGCCGGTTACTGCCCTCAGGTCATCTATGGCAGGAACGTTGGCCGGGTCCGCCATTGCACAAACGGGGCGCCCGGCGTCATATCCGAGAGGTAGAACTGTATATCGGTCCTGAAGGTATTCGGGGACCGTTGCTACCGCAGCCGGGTCGATTTGCTCTTCGCTGAGATCGACATATTCGATGCCAATCTGGGTAGCGAGTGTGCGAACCAGGTCTGCCTCGAGAACGAAACCCTCTTCCACGAGGACGCGCCCAAGCGGGACGCCAGATGTCTGCTGCGTCTCAATTGCCTGATCGAGCTGCTCTCGGCTTAGAAGACCCTCTTCCAAAAGCATCGTGCCCAAATGTCGGGCGTCGCTCGGCACGTCTTCTCTCCCTCAGTTCCGACGTCATTCCCGGACCCACGCAAGACGTGGGCATCTGAGGGTTTGTCGGCACCCCTACGGAGGTGCTTGAGGAGTTGTCTTTCGTCCGAACGGTTGTGACCTAATGTTGGTCACGGCGCCGCAGTTCTTCTGCCCGAAGTGCCTTGATCATCGCGCCGATGCTCGGTACCTGACCGGTCCAGAGCTCGAACGCGGCGACGGCCTGATGGATCAACATATCGGTACCCGACGCCACCGGTTTCAGAGCCCGCCTGCACTGACTTTCCGCAGGGGTTTCGCCGTGCGCGTACACCATCTCAAACCACCCTGTCGCCGCATCTACGACGGCCGCAACGTGGTTCTCGCCGTTCATGCCGACGGGGGTTGCGTTGACAACGACGCCCTCCACGGCCGAACCCCACGAGACCGTCCTGCCATCGACCTCGGTCACGTCGAGCAACCGCCTCGCGTTCTCCTCGGACCGTGCGCTAACGACGAGGTCGCGACCGCTCAAGGCAACAGCCGCCGCAGCCGCAGCGCCACCGGCCCCGAGCAGGAGCACCGGGCCGGCAACTGGCAGGGAGCGATGCGTCCAGGCGCCTGTGACACCCGCTACGTCAGTGTTGTGCCCAACGAGGTGCGCCCCCGAGCGTGTCACCGTGTTGACCACTCCGGTCCGCCTAGCGAGCTCTGAGCGCTCATCCACGAACTCGTACGCAAGGCGCTTGTACGGCATTGTCACGTTGCATCCGTCGAACTGACCGTCGCGTATCTCCCGAAGACGTCGGCGGGCTTCATCCGGCCGAAGATCCCATGGTGTATACGTACCGGTGAGACCGGCGGCCGCGAGAGCGGCCTCATGGATCGCGGGTGAGAGCGAGTGTGTTGCGGGGCGACCGATGATCCCGAGGCGGAAGCCGTCGCGGGTCACGGCAAGATACCGTCTTTGCGCGCTTGATCGACCTTGGCGTTGTGCTCAGCAAGAGTTTCCGAGAAACCGTGTTTGCCGTCGGCAGAGATGACCACGTAGTAGAAGAAGCCCGTCTCGGCCGGGTCGGCAGCTGCAGCGAGCGATGCGAGGCGGACGCCGGAGATCGGGGTCGGTGGCAGGCCTGCGACTTTGTACGTGTTCCACGGAGAGTCGATCTCAAGATCCGACTTGAGCACCCGCCCGGGGTTTTCCCCGAGGGCATAGATAACGGTCGCGTCGATCTGCAGTGCGATGCCTGCTTCAAGGCGGTTCTCGATCACGCTCGCGATCAGTGGTCGGTCCTCTTCGAGTTTTGCCTCCTTCTCAATCAGCGAGGCAATCACTAACCCGTCGTAAGGCGTGAGGCCCGCTGCTTCGAGTGTCGACCAGTCCTGTGCCTCGATTCTGCCTTCCAGCGTCGTCGCAAGTGTCTGCAGAATATCCTCGGGTGGGGCTCCAACAACGAACTCGTATGTGTCAGGCGCCAACAGACCTTCCCACGCCACAAGAGGCGATACTCCCGCGGGAATCTCCTCCGGGAGATACGCGGACGTGACATCGCCGGACAATAATGCGCTCTCAAGTTCGGCCACAGTAAGACCCGAAGCCTCGGAGATAGACATCAGCATTTCACCAATGCGGAGCCCTTCGATGACCGTGAGACGAAACACTTCGTCACCCGGGGGACCCTCTATGAGAAGGGTGACAACATCATCGAACGACGAACCCGCGGGCAGGGTGTAGGCGCCTGCGCGGAGCTGGCTTGCGACACCGCTCTCGGTGACGGTCTTTTCAAACTTGCGGGCGTCGGCAATAACCCCGTGGTCTCGCAATATTTTTGAGATCGTCCGCGCCGAGGATCCCTCCGGAATCGTGAAGTCGACAGGTGTGCCCAGTACGATCTCGGACTCGCCCGCTTCGACGCCGATGGAGTCAGCCCACCCTTCGACGGTACTTCGCAGAATTCCCCAACCAATCACGAGAATTCCGACAACCAACGCGGCGCCGACCGCCCGCATGATCCATGGCAGCCACCAGGGTGTGTTACTCGGTGGTTCAGGCTCGTGTTCGGCTACGTAGTAGTGCTCGTTCATTGAGTTGGTCTCGTCGGTCTATCGAGGTACGTCTGGAGTATGAAACTTGCCGCTATTTTGTCGATCATCTTCTTGCGATCCGCCCGTCGGACATTGCCCTCAAGGAGTGCACGCTCGGCCTGTGCCGTCGTAAATCGCTCGTCAACAAATACGATCGGCAGTCCCGTAGCGTCATGAGCTTGCTTGGCGACTCGTTCAGCTCGTTCGACCGCCGGCCCCTCGTGACCCGACAGCGATGTCGGACGTCCAACCACGACAAGCACGACCTCGTACTCGTCGCAAATTGCCCGGACTTCCGATACGAAGTCTCGCTGTTTGGTATCAATAACGGCATGCGGTGACGCGATGATACCGGCGGGGTCGGATAACGCGATGCCTATCCGTCGCTCCCCCGGGTCGATGCCGAGAATACGACCGTCGGTCACCGGCCCGCCAACGTATCGCGCGCAAGGCTTCGTGCCGTCTCCAGCGCCTCCGCCATGCGATCGCCATTGGGACCGCCCGCCTGGCTGAGCTGCGGGTCCCGGGAGCCGCCACCGCCCAGCACCCTGGCGGCAGGCCCGACGAAGTCGCCGGCAGATACCCCGGCAGCTACAAGGTCGTCCGACACTATTCCAACAAGGACGCCCTTGCCGGCGTTCACCGACCCCACGATTGCCACCCCCGAGCCGATCTGCTCACGGAGCTGGTATGCCAGCGCACGCAATTCGCCGGCATCCGCGTTGTCCTGCACAACGACGAGCAACCCGGCCCCTTTGATCATCTCAACATCGTCCGCGAGCGTCGACGCCGTGTGGCTTCGCGTCTGTGCCTCGAACTGTTCGATGCGGGCCTCTTGGTCTGCCATGCGGCTATTGAGGCTCTGTGCCGCGGTGAGCACATTTCCAGGTTGCGTGCGCAGTTCAGCGGCAACGCCCTCCAACTCTCGGCGCATTCCAACAAGATGTTCGTACGCCCGTACACCGGTCAGCGCCTCGACACGCCGCACGTTTGATCCGACCGATCCTTCGCTGATCAGCAACAACGGCCCAACCTGGCCCGTGGATGACACATGAGTACCTCCGCAGAACTCAGTCGAGAACTCGCCCGTCTTGACGACCCGGACCTCATCCCCATACTTGTCACCAAAGAACGCTATGGCGCCCATCCGTTCCGCTTCGGTCTTTGATGTGACCAGGGTGTCGACCTGTGCATTGTCGATGACCTGTTCGTTCACCAGCAGTTCCACGTCACGCAGTTCTTCAGGAGCAACCGCCGTGTAGTGGTTGAAATCGAAGCGGAGCCGATCCGGCGCCACCAGCGAACCGGCCTGTTGCACGTGATCGCCGATCACGTCTCGTAGAGCGGCATGGAGAAGATGTGTGCCGGTGTGGTTCTTTCTGAGATACTCACGCCGTTGGTGATCGATGACGGCGGTCACCTCCTGCCCGACCTGGACATATCCCTTGCTGACTCTGCCGCGATGCCCGTGGATGCCTTGCAGGGCGTGCTGGGTGTCGCGCACCACAAGGGTGCCGGTTGCTGTCGTCAGGGTCCCGGTGTCGCCCATCTGTCCGCCAGACTCTGCATAAAACGGCGTCCTATCCAGGAATACCTCGATGTCTTGACCCGCGTCGGCGCGTTGCACGGACTCACCTTCGCGGAGGATCGCGAGTGTCGTGGCGCCGCCCGCCTCCCGGCCGTAGCCAATGAACTCCGTGGGATCCACGTCTCGCAGCAATGTGCGGTAGAGATCGCCGGCGTCGGCAGCCCCCGCCCCCTTGAACGCAGCCCGGGCACGGTCGCGTTGTGCCTCCATCTCGACGTCGAACACAACGCGATCGAGTTCGATCCCTCGCTCAGCCAGGATCTCCTCTGTCAACTCCACCGGGAACCCGAACGTGTCATGAAGTTTGAACGCGGTCCCTCCTGAGAACGCCTCCCCGTCTTCAAGAGTCGCCAGTTCGTTGTCGAGCAATTGATTGCCGGCTTCCAGCGTTTTGCGGAACTGAACTTCTTCGCGCTCGGCCAGGGTCAGAATCGAATCTCGGTTCTCTTGGAGGCTCGGATATGCCTCGCCCATGACATCGATTGTTGCGTTCACCATTGTCGGGATGATCAGATCGGTGGCGCCGAGGGTGTACCCGTGCCGAACGGCCCGGCGCAGCAGGCGACGAAGGATGTATCCGCGCCCCTCGTTGGACGGGACGACCTTGTCGTTGATGAGGTGAGCGACCGCACGACCATGGTCCGCAAGGATCTTGAGGCTGACGTCGTTCGGACCGTTGGCACCGAACGTTTTTCCCGTGGCGTTCTCGGCCGCCGCGATGATGGTGCGTACTTCATCGGTCTCGAACAGTGTCTCGGTTCCTTGAAGAGCCATCGCAATGCGCTCCAGACCAGCTCCAGTGTCGATGTTCTTTGCCGGCAGGTCACCAACGATGTTGTACGGCACGTCCTGGATGTGAGCCATGAAGACAAGGTTCCATATCTCGACGAAACGGTCCTCGTCGCCACCGATGGCGCCCCCGCCATGCCCATAGTGATCGCCGCGGTCATAGAAGATTTCCGAGGAAAGGCCACAGGGGCCGGCGACACCCATCTGCCAGAAGTTGTCCTTGTCGCCGCGCTGTACTCGCTCGGCGGGCACCCCGACCTGGTCGATCCAGATGGCCGCAGCGTCGTCGTCCGTCTTGTGCACGGTGTACCAAAGACGTTCCGGATCGAACCCGAACCCCTCGGTCATAAGGTCGTACGCGTAGGCACACGCCTCCTGTTTGAAGTAGTCGCCGAACGAAAAACTCCCGAGCATCTCAAAGAATGTCATGTGCCGGGCGGTCGTCCCGACGATGTCAATGTCTCCGGTGCGAATGCACTTCTGCACTGACGTTGCCCTGAGATACGGGGCGGGCTCTTCACCGAGTAGGTACGGTTTGAACGGCACCATGCCGGCCACGGTGAGCAGCAACGTCGGATCGATCGGGATAAGGGAGGCCGACGGGACCACCGTGTGGCCTCGTTTCTCGAAGAAATCAAGGAATGTTGAGCGAATCTGCTGAATCTGCATGGGGAGTGGAGAGTAGTCGGTCAGGGCTGCTGGTTAGGCTTTGCAGGACTCACACCGTCCGCGACTCGGTCAATGACCCCTGCGACACCACGAACACCGATCTTCGCGGCGTTCCGCGCATTGAGCGCCTCACGAGCGCGACGCAGCTTGGCCGCCGCGACAACTCCGCCGCTCACCGTGGCGATCACCCCGAGTACGAACCATCGAACACGCATAAACATAGGTATCAATGTAGTCGGTTGGGACGGGCGAGAACCAGGAACCTCGCAGATCGGCTACGACTCATCGCCCATCGGTCGCGGAGGTTTCCCCAGCACACCGTCGACCTGTTTCAACCAGTCGGCGTGACGCTGTTCAGCGCCTTGGGCTCGAGGGCGATACACGATCGATGACGCGATCTCAGGAGGGAGATACGACTGTGCGACAATGCTTCCCTTGGCCGCATGCGGATAGATGTAGTCGACGCCGTGGCCCAGTGCTGCGAGGCCGGGCAGGGCGGCATTCCGTAGATGTGGAGGAACCTCGGCTGCAGGCGACGACTCGACGAGGTCCTTCGCCGACGCCATGGCGGTCTTCACCGAGTTTGACTTGGGCGCCAGGGCAAGGAATAGCGTTGCATGCGCAAGCGCGAATTCGCATTCCGGGTACCCGACCCGTTCGACGGCCGCGAAACAGTCGATAGCAACCGTCAACGCGCGACTATCAGCTAGACCAATATCTTCGCTGGCGAACACGATAAGCCGACGGGCGAGGAACTTCGGATCCTCCCCTGCGGTAACCATCGTACTCAGCCAGTACATGGCCGCATCGGGATCCGACCCACGCATACTCTTGATGTAGGCCGAAATCATGTCGTAGTGTCGGTCGCCGGTCTTGTCGTAACGCACAATTCTGCGCTGGAGAGCTTCCGTAACCGCGGCCTCGTCGATCGCGGTACCGCGATGTGTTGCGATTTTCGCTGCCACATCGAGAGTCGTAAGCGCTAACCGGGCGTCTCCACCCACGCGTTCGGAGAGAACCGAGCGACCGTCCGGCGACAGAGGCGCTACCCCACCCAATCCCCTCGATGAATCAGCGACGGCGCGATCCAGCAATCCCCCGACCTCGTCGGGTGTCAACGGTTTCGTCTGGAAGAGTGTTGCCCGAGAGATGAGCGGAGCGTTGACTTCGAAGAATGGGTTCTCGGTAGTGGCGCCCACGAGGACGACGGTGCCGTCCTCAACTCCCGGAAGCAGCGCGTCTTGCTGCGACTTTGAGAACCGGTGAATCTCATCGATGAAGAGCAGCGTCCGACCCTGGTCGTTGTCGATCCGTTGCTGAGCGATAGCGAGAACCTCACGAACGTCCTTCACCCCGGCGGAGGTAGCCGAGAGCTGGACAAAGTGGGCGTCAGCGTACTTCGCGACGAGTCGTGCGAGGGTCGTCTTGCCGGTGCCCGGTGGCCCCCATAGGATCATCGAAACAGGGTTACCCGACGTCACAAGCGCCCGAAACGATGCGTCGGGATCTAACAGGTGCCGCTGGCCGGCAACGTCGTCAAGGGAACGAGGTCGCATACGCGCCGCAAGCGGAGCGGCGTTGAGCCGCCGCTCCTCACGCTGTTCGGCAAACAGATCCATGTAACAACGCTAGCGGAGTCACCGGGCTGGTTCACCACACATGTGTGGCGTCATGTGCGCGTCCTACACGGACATCTCAACAACGTGCTCATGACCGGAGGGGCAGGTCAGCGCATACGCGTTATCCCTACCCTCCTTATCGGTGCTCACTGGAGCCGCAGTGAGCGGCTGGTCGCAATTCGGACATGACAATCCGAACATTGACCGCTGTCGCACGGCCCGGTCAACAATCTCCCACCCGTCATCATTCATGTCACTACCCCACGCGCCTGGTTTCTATGAACAGGGAAATGGTACCAACCGTACGGCCGCTCGTCCAGGGATTTTCGACTACTGTCGGTAGTTATAGCTCAAAAGGGGCTGTGTACTAACCGCTGGCCATGGCGCCGATGTAGCTAGCCCCTGCCTCACCGACTACTCGTTACCGAGCGGCGTCACATACTTGGCTAGGAATTCGTCGCGCAGTTCGTCAACCACCGCCTGGACCTCGGGCGTTCGTTGATAGGACAGGCCTCCACAAGCCGCTAGTGCCTGTGCCCATTCGACCTCGAGTTCCTGGATGTCCTTCAGTGCCTCGATTCCGTCGGGGGATAGTGTCGGGGGATTGGACCACTCGATACTGCTGTCGACTTCCCTCCCCAGGCGATCAGAAATCGCCATCTGCGCGGCGAGCTCCGTCATGGGGTCATAACCCGCCTCGGCGACACACCGCTCCACCCGCCCGGCCTCCTGTACAACAACCGGATGGGCGACGTAGCGTGCACCGATCTCCGCTAGCTGGTTCATCAAAGAGTCGATGAGTAACACCACCGGGGCGACCGCGGCGACCGCGATCCCCTCACAACTCCCCGCATACAATCGCTGCTCCTCCTCTGCTGTTCTCTCCCTGGTGTCCGGAGGTGTACCGTCGAGGGCAGCTTGATACGCCGCCTGCCCGGACGCCGGCAGGCTCTCCACGTACGCTTCGTTCCGATTCTCGACCAGCGCCGCCCCGACACCACCCGGGATGCCCTCCAGTGCTCCGTTGCTGAGCAGCGGATCGTACCGTTGGGTAGATATACCGAAGCCGTATCGGGCGGTCCATTCGTCGCTACCGTACTCAACACCTTCAACGGACACGGGGCCAACGGTGACTCCGGCGTCTATCGGCTCGGGGTAGTACTCGAAGCCCTCGGCCCGCATACACGTTCCGATCGCCTCTTCCAGGTCTCGCACATCCTGGGCATCAAGCAGTTCCACCGACCCCGTCGAGAAGAGACGTTCGATGACGGCGCCGACCGGCGAATTCTCGGCGCCGGGGTCGAGCTCGGCGGACGGCTGACAGCTAGCTACAACAAGAGCCGCAGCCGTGGCAACGGCGAGAAGTCGCATGTCTCGGATCATGAGGTCGAGACCCCCTCTTTCGCCATACCGCGAACCACCCACACGGCGCTCGCCACCGCCGCAAATGGCGGCGACAACCACACGATAGGAATCGCCGACAGCGGTGTCATCACCGGTAGCAACGGCGCCAGAAACATAACGAAGACAACAACCGGTCCGACAAGCAACAGACCGATCAGCGCACGGACATATGCCGGAATGCGAATAGCTGCGCCGGCGCCTAATTCGAGCAACGCCCGACGGGCCTCATGCTCGGCCTCGGCGAGGCCGGCGCCCCACGAAGCGACAATCAAGACAGTGAGCACCGCCCCAACGATCGCGATCAGTACCGCTGCGCCCGTGAGACCACCGTCCTGATTTCCAAGGTCCTCGTTGATCAGCGCCCCACCGGCCCTATTCGCCATGATCGAACGCATTTCGGCCTTGCGATCCTTTGGGAGATCAGCGAACTCCAAGAGAGCAACCTCGTAGATTCCGGAGGTCTCGAACCCCAGCCCCGTCGCCACATCAGGCCCCAGGATCACACCCGCTATCGAGTTCCCAAGGATGGGCCCCGGTTCCGCCTCAAGCACCCAGGTTTCCACAACCCTGTCGGTGCCGGCATCAAACGCAAAGAGTCCAAGCCGACCCTCGTCGTCGAGGAGCGCAGGCGCAGCCACCGGTCGCGACGAAGACAGCCTGGCGGTACCGTTCCCAAGAGCGTTGACAGCTACCAAGGACACCGCATCCCGCCCCGGGCAAGTGTCCCAAACCTCCCGAAACGTCAGCGCCGGGCTTGCCTCGAGGCAAGCGAGCAATCGAGTAGTCGTCGCCCGGATCCGGACACCGCCCCGCTCGTCTGTCAACTCGGGCAAGAGCGCCTCGCCGCCACGTTTCTCGAATTCCTCACCGATGTAGATCGCGTCAGCGGCGCCCAGCATCTCGATCTGAAGCGAACCCGGTGGCAGCCAAACCGAGGCGCCGGAATACATCAGGCGGTTGTCGGCTGCTTGCTGGAGCAGCGTCCCCGAGATCGCCGACGTGACATATACCAGCGCCGTGACCACGCCCAACATCGCCAACGACCGTCGCACGACCTGCCAACGGATGCGGGCGAACGCCTGTCGTTCGGAGCGCCGACCGGCCTGAACCGCCACCGTGATCACACCGACAATCGACCACGCCACCAGCAGCCCACCGACCATCCGCCCAACCACGGCCGGTGACGTGTGCCCACCTCGGGCCAGTGCAACCAGAGCGACTCCAGCGACACCGACAATTAGCTTCTTCAAGACCTTTGGTTTCGCCAACGACGTCTTGCGATAGCGTTGTATCGCCCGCGGCAACAGCAGAACCACGCCGGCGAGACCCGCACCGTACAGCGCCATAGCCGTCAGGCTAGTCGTCGTTGTTGTCCAGTACTGCGAGAACAGCGGAGCGACGCGGGTCGCGAGAGTCCCCCCAAGCGTTGCAACGCTCGCCAGGCCGACCACGGTGCCGATAAGCACGCTACCTCCCGATGCGCTGCGGACTATGACATGGGCGCGACGCGGTGTCATTCCCGCCGCCTGCAAACCCTCCCTCTCGCCGGCCATCGCGAGGTCGGACAACCGAAGGGCGCTCCCGAGAATCACTGCGCACATGAACCCGAGCGCAACCAGCGCCACGGCAAGCGGCGCTCCGTAGCTCGCGCCGATCGACTCCTCCTGAAGAAACGTGAGGAACCCGGTTGATCGCATGATCACGCTGCGTTCTGCCAGGGCGTCTTTGAGCTCGGGGCCGTACTGCTCTAGCTTGGTGTTGGTGAGGTACTTCGCCGGGCTCCCCGTCATCTCATCCACGGTCACATACGCAGCGATGACCGGTCGGTTCGGCGCGGTCTCGACAACATGGATTCCCACGACCTCGAGCTGCCGTCCGGAGTCGCTGATCGTGATCCCATCACCGACTCGCACGTCGAGCCGAGCGGCAAGCTCCTTCGAGACGGTAGCCTCACCCGGTGCAGCCGGGCGTGTCCCTCTCAGCAACGTCCCGTAAGCGACATCTCGCTGCGCAAAGAACAGCCCCTCCGCGCTCGAGAGTCGCCCGGGAGACGCCACCTCAACAGCTTCGACCCACACCGGCGCCATGTCGTCACGCGCCGACAACAGCGAGTCATAGTCGCCGCTCGCCACGACCCTGAGCTGCCAGTCATAACCGGCCGTCTGAGACGCGACACCATCGTCCGCTGCTGAGCGAACCGACGACTGCACGGCGTTGAGGGCACTAAAGGCAGCGCCAAGCACTGCCGCCAGCGACACCAGGACCACCATGGTCCGGCGTTCCCGGCGCAACAGCCGAAGGACGACCCACCCGAACCTCACAGAACCGCATCCGACTCGATAAGTTGTCCCGAGGACAGGGTCGCCACCCGATGCGCGTGATCCGAGACGTCGCGGTCGTGTGTCGCCACCACAACCGCGATCTCTCGAACGTCAGCGAGACGGCGGAAGAGACGTGCAATCTCGAAGCTCATGTCGCGATCGAGCGCCCCGGTCGGCTCGTCGGCCAGCAACATCAGTGGCCGGACCACTATTCCCCGTGCAATCGCCACGCGTTGCTGCTCTCCGCCCGATAGCTGACTGGGGAACCGCCCACTCAGATGGGCGACCCCGACACTCTCCAGAACCGTGTTCACCCCATCGGGATCGGCCCGTTTCTTGGTCTGCACCTCTAGCGCAAGACCGACGTTCTCCGCCGCCGTCAGGAACGACACCAGCCGATAATCCTGGTACACCATTGCGGCCTGGGTTCGGTCCGGATCTGCGGCTACAGCGACCTCTCCCGTTGTCACCGACTGCATACCGGCGAGAACCCGAAGCAACGTAGTTTTCCCGCTCCCGCTCGGCCCCACCACCGCCAGGAACTCGCCGGCGTTCACCGAGAGGCTCACCGTATCTAGCGCACTGATCGCCAACTCCCCCGTGCCGTACACGACCGACACACCACGAGCGGTAGCAACGTTCCTCCGGTTCATTGCATCCTCCACATTACCGTCACCCCACACACCTGACGGTGTTGGTTAGACATTCACAGCCTAACCAACACCGTCTGGTACGCCATGATGCCCCTCGGTATTACGCGAGACACTGAGGGTTCCCGGGCCTCGTGAACTCGGACTGTTTGAACTAGTCGACGTAGGCGACTGTAGCGACGCCGACCACGGCCCTCGGGCCATCCGCTTCCGCTGGACAGGTCGTCGGGAAGATACCCGAAATCGAATTCACGTCTACACACCCCGACAAACTCATCCGCGCCTCGTACGTCCTCAGCGTCAAGGAGCTCCGCCAACTCGGTCGACGAAAAGTTCGATAGTGGCACCGGTTTGTGGGTTCTCGACTAACGCCTCCGGCCCGACGCCGGACCCGTTGTTTGCCTTTTCGATGCACGGGTTCGGCGAAGGACCCACTGGGAGCTGTGGTCGGTGTCGCGGTCATGTGCGTTTGCGACGCCACCACCAAGCGCTGAAAACCGCCCCCACGGTGAACGCGGCCCCAGCCAACAGTTGCAGACCCTCTCGCACCGTTTCAGCGTCGCCACGAATCAGCCCCCAGACAGCCAAACCACCGAGTACAAGAACTGCCGCAAAGCCAGCGTATGCGATGCGCCCCTCAAACGTCTCTGGACGAACCGTGATAATGTCACGCAACCTCATGTGACTCTCCTTCCCGGACTCAGCAACTCCGCCGAACATCCTTCAATCCCACCGGCCAGGCCGTGCCATAGGGAAACTTGATCTCACGACAGTAGCCCGAACGAGGGGCGGTCCACCGGAACACGTACCGCGAGACGATCACTCCTGCCGCCATGGCCGCGTACGGCCCGAAACCCGTCAAGGCGAGTTTCCCGGCGAGCCACAGGGTTGCTGCCCCCACGCCGAAGCGCACCATGAGCTGCCAGTCGCTGCGGCTCAGATAGACATACACGAACCACCCGAAGCCGATCGAGATCATTGGCTTCGACAGCTCGTCGCCGGTCTTGTCCAGGGCTCTACTACCCTCATACACGACCCTGACAGACGATCCCGAGCCGAACGGCACCGAGAACTCACCAACTGACGTTGGAACCGGGCCGGCGTTCGGTTCCACGAAGTGACCTCGACTCCCCTGCGGTTCGGCGCCGGCAGGACCGGCGGCTCCGAGAGAGGCCGCAAGCAACATCACTGCTACCAGGAGCCCGGTCATCCGTCGGAACCTTGGTCGTTCAACCGTCTCGACATCCACCATTCTTCTGTCCTTTCGTATTCCACCATACGAGTGACATGAACCACCTCGGACCGCCGGGCCACCCCTTCTAGCCCATAACGTATCAAACGGGGGGGCTTCGTCAAGCGATCGGAACACGATGGGAACCGACGCCGAACCGGCCCGCGGTCGCCGGATCCATGAAGGTCGACACGACGGAGTATGCGTTGATCATCGTGCACTGTCCCCACTTTCAGCAGATAGGCTCCCAAT
>BDTL01000111.1 GCA_002898115.1 bacterium BMS3Bbin02
GTGCGGTCGCGAGCGAGGGTCGATGGACTCGTCGATCGCGGTGAACCGGTGTACGGCGTTACTACCGGGTTTGGAGCCCTTGCGCACACGCTAGTTCCCGCTGACAAGCGCACCGAACTCCAGAGGGCCCTGCTGCTCTCCCACGCGGCGGGCATGGGCGACCCGGTCGAGCGTGAGGTCGTCCGCGCGATGATGTTTCTCCGTGCCCGTACACTCGCACGCGGGTACTCCGGTGTGAGTCTGGCGGTCGTTGAGCAGATTGTCGCTCTCCTCAATGCCGACGTGTGTCCCGTGGTGCCGGAATACGGGTCCCTGGGGGCATCTGGAGATCTCGCACCGCTCGCCCACGTTGGAATCGTGCTTATCGGGGAGGGGCTGGTCCACACGGCGACCGGGACGGAACCCGCAAGCGAGACCCTCCGGCGGATTGATCGACAACCAGTGGAACTCGGCGCCAAGGACGGGCTCGCGCTGATCAACGGTACCGACGGAATTCTCGGGATGCTCGTCATGGCCATTGTGGACATCGATCGGCTCCTCAAGACTGCTGAGGTTGCGGCGGCGATGACCGTCGAAGGTCTTCTCGGGACGACCAGACCGTTCGCATCGGATCTCCAGGCGCTTCGGCCTCAAGTCGGGCAAGCCGACTCGGCAGCGAACCTCATGACGTTGCTCGCGGAGTCGCCAATAGTGGCGTCGCACCGACACGATGATCCCAGAGTTCAAGACGCCTACTCGGTGCGCTGCACACCGCAGGTTATCGGGGCGGCACGTGACACTCTCGCTTTTGCTCGCACGACAGCCGAGCGTGAACTGATCTCCGCGATCGACAATCCGGTCGTCCTCGAAGACGGTCGCATTGAATCGTGTGGGAACTTTCACGGCGCGCCACTTGCATACGCCTGCGACTTTCTCGCAATCGCGCTCGCCGACGTGTCGGCGTTGGTGGAGCGTCGGGTGGACCGGATGCTCGACGCGGTTCGCTCAGAGGGGCTGCCGGCGTTTCTCGCCCCGGATCCCGGCGTGAACTCCGGGATGATGATTGCTCACTACACAGCTGCCGCGATCGTGGCCGTTAACAGGCGTCTTGCCGTTCCGGCATCCGCGGATACGCTGCCGACATCCGCTAGTCAGGAGGACCATGTCTCGATGGGATGGAGCGCGGCGCGGAAGCTTCGCATCGTCGTTCACAACCTCGCGCGTGTGATCGCGGTAGAGCTCGTTGCCGCCAGCCACGCCATCGATTTCCGGCGACCCATCAAACCCGCAGCCGCCACGAGTGCGGTCGTTGG
Source organism: bacterium BMS3Bbin02 (assembly GCA_002898115.1). Lineage (GTDB taxonomy): Bacteria > Actinomycetota > Acidimicrobiia > Spongiisociales > UBA5794 > BMS3BBIN02. The sequence continues at coordinate 1,293 of BDTL01000111.1, forward strand.
CTTGATCCGGGCCCATGTCGATGAAGCCGGAGCTGACAGATTCCTCGGCCCCGACCTCACGGCCGTGGAGGAACTGGTCCTATCGGGTGCGGTCCTCGCGGCGGCTGAATCGATCACGGGACCTTTGCGTTAACCGATCGCGTGAGCATTCGACTAATCGATTTCAATCCCCGGGAGGTTTAAGCCACTGGTTGACGCCGCGGTCTTCGCGATCGGGTACCCGGCGTCGGCATGTCGCATGACACCGGTGGCCGGGTCGTTCCACAACACACGTTGGAGGCGAGCTGCCGCATCATCTGTACCGTCAGCCACGATGACCTGGCCGGCATGTATCGAGTACCCCATGCCCACACCCCCGCCGTGATGGATCGATACCCAGGTGGCGCCGCTTGCTGTGTTCAAGAGCGCGTTGAGGAGAGGCCAGTCGGCGACTGCATCGGAGCCGTCGCGCATGGACTCGGTCTCTCTGTTCGGGCTTGCCACGGAACCAGAGTCGAGATGATCGCGCCCGATGACGATCGGCGCGGAGAGCTCACCGGAGCGAACCATGTCGTTGAACGCTAGACCGAGTCGATCGCGCTCACCGAGGCCGACCCAACAAATGCGAGCCGGAAGACCCTGGAACTCAATACGTTCTTGCGCGAGGTCGAGCCAGTTGTGGAGGTGCGGATCGTCGGGGATCAGTTCCTTAACTTTCGCGTCGGTTTTGTAGATGTCTTCGGGGTCACCTGAGAGAGCCACCCAGCGAAACGGACCGACTCCGCGACAAAACAGGGGGCGAATGGCAGCCGGCACGAAACCCGGGAAGTCGAACGCGTCCTCGACACCAGCGTCGAAAGCCTCCTGACGGATGTTATTGCCGTAGTCGATGGTCGGCACACCCTCGTGATGCCACTCAAGCATCGTTCTGACGTGTGTTGCTATCGCCTCGCGAGCATCGTGAATGACTTTTTCGGGGTTCCTGGTTGCTTCGTCGCGCCACTCTTCGAGCGACCACCCGATGGGCAGATATCCATGGAGAGGATCGTGGGCCGAAGTCTGGTCGGTGAGGATGTCGGGCCGAATCCCCCGAGTCCGTAGTTGCGGCAGAATCTCTGCTGCGTTCCCCAGCATCGCGACCGACAATGGTGTGCGGCTCTCCAATGACGCGTCGATCCATTCGAGCGCTTCGTCAAGGTTCGCCGTTTTACGGTCGACATAGCGAGTCTTCAAACGGAAATCGATCCGTTCCTCGTCGCACTCGATCGCGAGCATAGAGAAGCCCGCCATGGTTGCGGCGAGCGGTTGGGCAGCGCCCATGCCGCCGAGACCGGCGGTGAGGATCCACCTGCCGGACGGATTCCCGCCGAAATGCTGTCGGGCGAGTTCCACGAACGTCTCGTACGTCCCCTGCACGATGCCTTGGGCTCCGATGTAGATCCAGCTCCCGGCCGTCATTTGGCCGTACATCATGAGACCGGCCTCGTCGAGCTCGTTGAAATGGGTCCAGGTCGCCCACTTCGGGACAAGGTTCGAGTTGGCGATCAGGACCCGTGGAGCGTCGCTGTGCGTGCGAAACACGCCGACCGGTTTTCCCGATTGCACCAGCAGCGTCTCGTTATCTTCAAGTACACGTAACGCCCCAAGGATGGCATCGAAGTCCTGCCACGTCCTGGCTGCCCGCCCGATGCCTCCGTACACAACCAGGTCCGAAGGCCGCTCGGCAACATCGGGATCGAGGTTGTTTTGGATCATGCGGAACGGTGCTTCGGTCAGCCAGCTCTTGCACGTGAGCTCGGTGCCGGTCGGAGCCGAGATCCGGCGGGTTAGATCATGGCGAGGGTCTGTGGTCATGGTCCGTCCTCGATGGTGAACATGATGCGTCAGCGCTACCGTGACCCTACGACGGGCCGAAGCGACACGCAACCAACAAGAACGGACCGGTGTGCCAGGGTCGAAGTCCTCAATTCCGCCTCGCGAACGCCGAGATCGAATGGAGTGGTGAAGAGATGGGTACGGAATGGTCTCTGTGAACTGCAGTGCGCGTACGATGATGGTGACATGAGTGACATCACCGCGCGCAGGCGGTTCCTCGAAGCCTTCGGTTCGCTTGCCGCTATCGCAGGACGTCTCGAGTCGGGACACGCTCGCCTCGTCTTCACCCCGGCCGAACTCGCCGCGAGATCATGGTTCCACAACGAG
>BDTL01000112.1 GCA_002898115.1 bacterium BMS3Bbin02
CTGCCGAGTTCCAGGGGTCGTCCGAGGGGGTCGACGTGCCAGAACGGCATTCGGGCGGAGGGGATCCCGGGAGCCGGATGCACGAGGACTCGGTCGACGGTGATTTCGTCGATCTTCCATGTCGACGCTCCGAGCACGAACGCATCCCCCGGCCTGGACTCGAATACCATTTCCTCATCGAGTTCACCGACCTTGCCGCCACCAACGAGGATGACGGGAAACAGCCCCCGATCTGGAATGGTCCCCGCGTTCGTCACCGCAAGGAGCTGGGCGTTGCCACGGGGTGTGAGTTCGCCTGTTGCCCGATCCCAGATGATTCGGGGCCGAAACTCGGCGAAATCGTCGGAGGGAAACCGACCAGACACCATGTCCAGAGTCGCGTGCAGTAGTGCGTCGGGGAGGTCTCGATAGGGACCCGCGCGACGGACCGTTGCTGAGAGGTCGTCCACGGTGAGCGGTTCGCTGGCAACCATTGCGACTATTTGTTGTGCGAGGACATCGAGGGGGTGTTGCGGGATAGAAGTCTCTTCGATGGCGCCGGCGAGCATTCGGTGGGTCACGACGGCGCTTTCGACCAAGTCCCCCCGGTGTTTTGGGAAGATTCGAGCAACACTCGGTGCACCCACCTGGTGGCCGGCGCGGCCGACTCGCTGCAATCCACTTGCTACCGAAGGTGGCGATCCTACGAGTACGACGAGGTCGATGGCGGCGATGTCGATGCCGAGTTCGAGCGTTGACGTGGCGACGACTGCGCGAAGAGAGCCGCTCTTGAGCTCTTGCTCGATGATCACGCGTTGCTCGCGTGACACACTGCCGTGGTGGGCCCTGGTGATATCCTCGTCAGCGAGGCGGTTGAGCTCCGCCGAGAGCCGTTCCGCGAGGCCGCGGCTATTGACAAACAGGAGCGTGGTCGTATGCGCACGGATGAGATCAAGGAGCTCTGGGTAGAGCGCCGGCCACACCGATCGCCGCTGTCCCGGAAGTAGATCGTCGGGCGCGTCGTCGGCCAACGGAGTTGCTTCGGGCTGGGCCAGGTCGATCACCGGTACTTGAATCGAAATGTCCAGCACCTTGTCCGCTGGCGCGTCGACAACTGTGACCGGGCGAGGGGTCCATGTCCCTGCAGTCGTGGTGCCCCCACCAAGAAACGTGGCGATGGCCTCCAACGGCCGTTGAGTCGCCGACAAGCCGACTCGCCGGGGGGAGACGTCGGTGATGTTCTCGAGCCGTTCCAGCGAGAGTGCGAGATGTGACCCCCGTTTCGAAGATGCAATCGCATGCACCTCATCGATGATGACTGTCTCAACTGTTCGCAGTATCGACCTGGCCCGACTTGTCAGCATCAGGTACAGCGACTCCGGTGTGGTTATCAGGATGTCGGGTGGGTTTCGGAGCATGGCCCGGCGCTCGCGTTGTGGAGTGTCTCCAGTCCTCATCGCGGTCGTGATCGGCGTGAATGGTAAATTGTGGTGCTGCGCGTACCGTTCGATCCCCAAAAGCGGCACGTCAAGGTTCTTTTCAATGTCGTAGGCAAGGGCCTTCATCGGGGAGACGTACAACACCCGGCAGCGATGCTCGCGGTCGGGGAGGGGACTTGTGGTCAGACGGTCAATCGCGAAGAGGAAAGCAGCGAGCGTTTTACCTGAGCCGGTCGGAGCATGGATCAGTGTGTGTTCTCCACGGCCAATAGCTGCCCAGCCCCCGATCTGAGCAGGGGTTGGGGCCTCAAAACTCCGGGAGAACCAGCCCGAGGTTGCTGAAGAGAACTGTGATAACACGGTCATAAGCGCAGGCTACACGCTGGGTATGACGTTTCTCCCCGGTACGGGCGCACCGCTGCACCGCCTCACCCCGGGACGTATCAGAAGGGAAACTCTGGAATCAAACTACAAAATCGTCTTACGCGCGAGTGCGCGCGTAAGGAACGCGAACGGCCCTGTGAACTACAAAATCGTCTTACGCGCGGACTTTCGCAAAGACGGTGTCCGGCGGACCGGTCGATTGGGGGCCGCCACGCTTCGGGGAGCGTACACGGTGGGAGCGACGATGAGATGTGAGGCGGCAGCCGCGCCACGCTACCGTGCCTGAGACCCATCCGGAGGATCTGTTGGAAATTGCCGTAAACCTTGTCGAAACCTACCTACGTCTCACGGGGTATTTCACGTTGAGCGAGTTCGAAGTGCAGCGGCGTGAGCAAGATGGCACGTACACGACTGTCACCGACATCGACATCATGGGAATCAGGATGCCGGGTGCAACGGTGGTCGGCGATCCCCACGGTGTCGGAGCAGACGTGATCGTGCTTGACGACCCGGTGCTGGGCCTCGCGGACGGTGCGATAGACGTGATCATTGGCGAAGTGAAACAGGGGGAAGCTGTGTTGAACCCCGGGATCAAGGATCACGGAGTGCTGCATTCGATGTTACGACGCGTGGAATGGCTCTACGACGACCCGCTTCCGAGGGTCGTGACCGCCCTGCAACGAAATCTGGTGCACGAGTCCAGTTCTCGAGGAGGCGGCACTATCCGGACCCGGATCGTTGCGTTTGGACGGGCCGATCGCTCAACCGTCAACGTCATTGATACAGCCCACATTGTTGAGACGGTTGCCGGGTTCTTCAGCGAGTACGAGGCCGCGTTCCGGCCTTTGCGTTTCTCGGAACCGGCGCCGGCGTTCCTCAACCTGCTTCATAAGATGGGATACACGCTGTCGCGTCCCCCGAAAGACTGACGCGACTGCGCACCTGGGTGTCTAGTACGTCCTCACGATGGTGAGGGTTTGCGCAGCGACATCGTCGCTGGTGCGGAGCTGTCCGTTTTCCGACGGTGGTCGGCGAACCGCGATACGGCAGAAGTCGCCGGCGTGCCCCTTGATCACATGTGGTGAGTCTTTCGGTCCGAACGTCCACAGTGTGTACTTCGGCCCCACGATCTCGACACGGATGCCTTCCGTGGGAAACTCTACGCCAGCTTCGCTGTACGCCCACGGGAGCATACGATGCGCGAGCCAGGCGATATGGCGGATACGCGGCGTGTCATCACGCGGGTCCTCTTCGTCTTCCGCGACGACGATCTTGTCATCCATCGTGTGTTTGATGTCCAAGCCGTGGGCCCACGTCTCAGCAAGTCGCAGCGTTGCGAACGTCTTTGCGTTTACCGTGGCGACGAACCATGGAATGCGGGCATCGGAATCCATGCGCGAGAGCGGTTCAACGACACCTGCTCGGCCGTTACGCCACCACTCGATGATCTCCTGATAACGTCGGCCTCGTCCGCGTTCAACACCCTGGTGGGTCCAGTCATCGAAGGGGATCGTGAGTATCTCGTCGACGATGGGTTGCCCCTCGGCAATTATCCGTGCAGCTACCTCTTCGGTCGCGGCGAGGTGGCTGACAATGTCGAGAATTGTCCATCCATCTGAACGGGTTTGACGTTTCCAGTCACGCTCACGGACACCCTGAAGGAACTGGTCCAGGGCTTGTTGTTCCGCGACGAGGTCTGAGAGTATTTCCCGCATAGTGGCACCAGTCTAGTGCAGCGGCGTGGGCCTCCGGTGCGTGATGCTTCGGGGACTCAGCGTTGCTCGGCGGGGCCTGACGGCTCCGAGTTGGGTTCCGCCGAGTCAACCTCGTTGAGGCGGTTGATCAGCATGCGCAACCTTCCATGCTGGCGGCGGTCGAATCTGAATCGGATGCGGTACAAGTCGGTGTTGTCGTCGTCGGCTATCTCGTCGGGCGTTGGGTCGATGGTTTCGATCCGGCCGTCGGCAACGATATCTGCGAAGTCGCGGTTGAGTTCCTCGACGAGTGCTACAGAGGGCTCAGATTTCATGCGCAGGACGAGTTCGCCGCGCACGTAACGTTGGGAGTGGTAGTTGCGGTAGAAGTGGAGAATGTGGTTACACGCCTCCTCGTAGTCGGACATGACGCTAAAGAGGGCGAAGTCCGCCTCGGCAATCATGCCCTGAGCGGCAAGGTTTTCGATGAGCGTCACCCACGGTCCCCAGTAGCCGGATCCTTCGGCTTCGATGAGGACGATGGGGTGAACCTCGGACTTTCCGGTTTGTATGAGAGTCAACAGCTCAAACGTCTCGTCCTGCGTGCCGAACCCTCCGGGGAAAACAACAAAAGCGTCCGATTCCTTGACGAACATCAGTTTTCGGGTGAAGAAGTATTTGAAGTTGATGAGCCGCGACTTATGGATATAGTCGTTCGCCTCCGCCTCAAACGGGAGGCGTATGTTGACGCCAAAGGTGTATTCACTGCCGGCGCCCTTGTTTCCCGCCTCCATGATTCCGGGTCCTGCACCGGTAATGATCATCCAGCCGTGATGGTCGGCCATCCGTGATGCGAAATCGGCCGCGAGCTGGTAGTTGGGTGACTCCGGCGGTGTTCGCGCCGAGCCGTAGATCGTGACTTTGGGAATGTCACGATATTGGGAAAACACGACGAATGAGTAGCGCATTTCCTTGAGTGCCACATTCACGAGTTTGAGGTCTCCGCGGTCTGTATCGTCGCGCAGGAGTTTGAGTCCGCTCACGAGCATTTCGGCAATGAGATCTTCATCGTGTTCGTCGCTGTCGTGTCCGTCACGGGCCGCGACGATGAGTTCTTTGAGTTTTCGGTTGAGCGATTCATCGCTCAGTGAGTATTCCGCCATGCTGGTCAACCTACCGTACCTGGTGTCCCTACGTGCGCCTTGGTCCGTCGATGTTCAGTCGCGGAAGTTCACGTATTGGAGGGGGAGCCGAAAGTCGAGATCCTTGAGCAGACCGATGACGGCTTGCAGGTCATCTCGTTTTTTGCCCTGTACCCGCAACTGGTCACCCTGCACCTGGACCTGGACCTTCAGCTTCGCATCACGAATTGCCTTGCCAAGTTCTTTGGCAGCGTCCTGGGGTATGCCCTCGTTGAGCGCGAAAGTGGTTCGAGCTCGGCCGCCGGACGCCTCTTCAACTTTGCCCTGGGTGATTGCCTTGGTCGAGATGCCCCGCTTGAGGAGGCGCCCTTTGAGCACGTCAATGGCAGCCTCAAGCCGACCATCTCCGCTCGACTCGAGGGTGATGGCTTCATCGGTCAACTCCATCGTGGTGTCCGTACCCTTGAAGTCGTACCGATTCGTGATTTCACGCATGGCTTGATCGACTGCGTTTCGCAGTTCCTGTTTATCGGTCTTCGAGACCACATCGAATGCTGGCATGGGGTAAGACTATCACTCGCGTTGACGTCGTTGGGTTCCCGCGGTAGCGCAAGCGGCTGGTCGCTATGAGAAGGCCGGGCCCTTTGGACCGACACGTGCGACCGCAGCCCACACGGTCTCGTAGTGGTCGCGGTCGAACGCATCGATGTGTGGGAGGATGAAATCCTCCCACGCTGAGCGCAGCGGGTCGCGTCGGTGGTTGTTGACGTGGAGGCCCGCCGGGAAACGATCGAGGACGCTCCGCAGCGACATCGGCGTCTCCACGCGGGTCCGAGCGTCGGAGGAGGTGAAGGATGCGTTGACCTCAACAGCGAGCCGTGCAATAAGTGCGATGTATTCCTCGCCGAGGTTTCCATAGCGGCGCTTGAGCATGGCTGTGAGTTGATCCTCGTCCGGGAAATCCTTCTCCCAAATGATCCAGCGGTCAGCGAAGGCTTTGTTGAGGGTCTGAGTGCCCGCATAGTCGCGCAGGTCTGTCGGGTTGAGGGTGCCGAACACGCGCACGTCGTCACGCAGACGTATCATCTCCCCGGTTGGTAGTTCCAGGGCGCGGTGTCGGTCGAGGAGACCGTGGAGAGCGAAAAGGGTTTCGGCTCCAGCGGCGTTCAGCTCAGACAGGTTGACCAACGCCGGCCCTCGGAGGGCACGGGTGATGTCGCCGTCTTCCCATCGACTCTCGGTGCCCCCCTTTCCGTCACCGTGGAGTTTCACCGATCCAATGAGGGTGATATCACGAACCTCGCCGGTCAGTGGAATGCGATAGTGCGGTACCTTTAGGAGGGCCGCGAACTGCTCAAGATCGTGATCCTTGCCGGTCCCCATATGACCGCGAAGCGCCAGGTGCAACGGGGTGTGGGCGAACGGACCCCGGCGCACCTGTTCGAGTTGTGCGAGTTTGTAGAGCATCCCGAGATCGACGTAGTCGGGGTCGGGGATCGGGATGTGTTCGAGGCGCAGATCGTAGTCTGGAAGAGCCGGGTCGACCTCGACTGTTGTGAGCTTGATGTCGGGTCCTTCGCCTGTCGGATGTGTGAACGTGACGACGTCGGTCATGCCGTGTTCCTTCTCTGTGGATCGTGGATGTCAGTAGCGGGAGCTTGGTGGGGTCGGTAGGCGCCAAGGTGCGCGAGCGTCGTGTGCAGCGACGATCGGACGCCGTCGACCATGGCCGCGGTGAGTTCCGACGGCTTTTCGACGACCTGGTGGCGCGCGTAGGTCGCCTGGACCGTGTCGTCGCCGATACCGATGCCGAGCACGGTCGTACCGCTCTGCTCGGTATGGGCGACGGTATCGGCGAGCGCCTGCACCGAACCTCGCGTCATGCCGTCAGCGAGGACGACGAGGATACGCGTTGATGTCCGGCGGGAGGCGAGCCTTTGGGCTGCGAAGGCGACGTTGAACTCGTCCACATTTGCGGCCTTGTCGAACATCGAGATCGGTGGAGCATCATCTCGGTTCATACGGGCCTGACGCGCCGCATCAGAAGGTGCGGTCGCCATCCAGAACAACCCGGCAATGATGTCTTCGGACGCCCTCCACCTGTCATCGAACGATTTCACGAGGTAGTGGTTGACGGTCCGAGTAAGACGCTCGGCACTGGAACCGTAGCTTCGTTTGAGTCCACCCGTAGCGCCGTGCCGTCGATCGGAAAAGCTAGCTTCAGAGTCGTCCTGTTTCGCGGCAAACGCCCGGTTGAAGATCGCAACCTCGAACTCGATTTGAAGCTCATCGCAAAGCTTCGCCAAGGTCCAGGCTCCAAGGGTCGCGGCAGCCAGTGCCCAAGCCGGTTGGTGGACGATCGTGCCGCGGTTCGGTTGCAACATGCTTGCGGAACCGTCGACGAGAAGGCTGACGGCATAGGAACGTTTTGTCGGGCGGTCGCGGCGCTCGAACATGCGTTGGTAGAGTCCCGCCCCGAGGAGGAGGGCAGCGTACGGTGAGAGATCACCGGCATCGAACCCGGATCGCAGACCACGTCGTTGATTCGCCAGGAACAGCGGGTACAGCTCGCCGGATATGCGCCGTTGTGCGACCTCCCACCGCTTGGCAGCAACAGCGAGTTGGGCGTGTCCGTCCGTGGCGAAAGCCTCGAAACGGTGCGGGAATCGGCTCATCACGACTTTGCCGCTCTGTCCGGTAGGCAGGAACACCGATGGTGACTCGGCGACCCGCACCAACTGGTCGCTCGCAGGGTCTCCGGCCTGATCGGCGTCACCGCGCAACCCATCCTTGGCGCTTACTGTCTGTGCTTGTCGGGTGTCTTCATATGACTCGATCGACGCCAGGGGAGGGGTGACGATCCGAACGGCGTCGACACTCTCGGAGATCGAATTCGCGTCCACCTCCTCCTTGAGTTTCTTCGCGGTCGCAGACTGACCTCCTTCGTCGTCCTGGACGAGGCGGTGGAGTTTTGCGACGTGGAGTAGTTTGATGGCCAATCCGCCGACTGTCCACGGATCGTCGACGCTTGTGACGTCGTCGAGGAACGGCTGGGCGTCATCGAGGGCTCCGGCGACGTGCGGCGCGACCCGGCGTTGGATCTCGTCTTTGGTGACGTATCCACCGACAATCAGGAAGCAACTGAGAGCGTATTGTCCGAGTGGTCGGGCGTTAGCCAACGCCTCCGGGGCCGCGGAACGGTAGAGGTCGCGGAGAACAGATCTGGCGCCCTCAAACGCATCGAAGAACTGAAACTCCTGGCGGGCGTCTTCAAGGGACAGAAAGAGGGCCTCACCGACAGCACCTGCAGCCTCGTGGAGAGCATCTACCAGCGAGACGGCTATCGGTCCGGTTGCGACGGCCGGGCTTTCGATATCGTCGGTCACAACAGTATCCTCG
>BDTL01000113.1 GCA_002898115.1 bacterium BMS3Bbin02
CTCGGCAGCGGGGCGCCGACGACGCCTCTGTGGAAACTCGCTCACCAGGTCGCAAACGCGATGGACGGAATCGACGGCAGAAACGTGATGGGGGCTAGCGAAACTACTAACTTTGTTGAGGAGGCCGCTTTCGTTTACCGGAGGAGCGAGAGTCGCGAACTCTACGATGTGTGGTTGTTCTTTAACCCGCCGGATGAAGGATCTTCGTTCTTCAGCGGTGATCCGTTGGTGGAGGTCGCCACCGAAGATAGTGTTGTTGGCCCGGTCGTGTTCTACAAGGCCCGCGCCGGGTCCGAGTCCGTTTCGCCGGCGGCTGCGATGGTGTTGGTCTGTGATGACACGGTTCAGCTCTGGGTGTTGTCGTCGACTTCGCCGGTCGATGCCCGTGATGAAGCGATAGCCGTTGCGGGTTATGTTGACTGTGCGTCGATGCTCGACTGAGACAACAGCTCGTCGCGACACCCACGCTACCCCTGTTCAGTGCAGCCAGGTTCGTGTTATAGCCGGTGTGACGAAACGGTGTCGATGGTGCCGGAGAGAAGGGGCGCCGGGGGAGCGTATCAATGGGGGCGCACGGCGCCACACAGGCTCATGTTGCGATCGTGGACCCGTGCGAGGTCTTTGTCCACGGGCTGACCGACGTTCTCACGCGTGCAGGTATCGTTGTCGAAGAGACAGAAGATCTTGATCGGTGGGTTTCCGGCAAGGATCGTAGAGGACTGGTGTTCGGCGTCGCGAGTTCACGGGATCTGGGGCGGATCGCCGAACTGCGTGAGAAGGCCGCGGACCTGCCGATTGTCGGTGTCGTCAATTCGACTAGCCAGCTTGCTTGGGCGGCCGCTCTGGCCTCGGGGGCTAACACGGTGCTCGTGCGCGAATCAGACCCGGGTCAATTTGTTGCCGTGGTTGCCGCGGCTTTGGAGGGGTACAGTCTGTTGCCGGCCGGGGTGGTTCGCGACCTGGGGTCGTCGCAGGCTCAGATCGGGCGACCGGATCTATCGGAGGAAGAGGCGACCATTCTGCAGAGCCTGGTGTGCGGCGAGACGATCGGACGCTTGGCGTCGCGGCTGAACTACTCTCATCGAGAAACATCTCGGAGAGTGACAGAACTTTCCTTGCGGATCGGTGCTAAGAACCGTGCGGGCGCTGTCGCTAAAGCCGCCGTCTGGGGGTTCGCACCGGACGGTGCTCACGAGTTAGACCTCCGCGGCTCGACTCAGCTAGACGTACTTCTCGAACCCTCGAACGAACACGAGGCATCAACGAAATCGAGTTGAATCTGCAAGATGACCGTCTGTTCCGATCAAAGACCGGTCAGTGTCCTCGGGGGCGCGGCACCGCTGTCATGTTGTCGAAATAGACCGTGGACCGCAGGTTGATAGAGCCGTCGGTTGAGGCGGGGGTGATTGGTGAAGTCATGGATGCAGCCTATCGGATGATGTCTTCGATCCAGGCGCCATCAGAGTGCCGCCGCACCGCTGCCAGATCGGAGGGCGAGTCAAGGTCGATGCTGAGGTTCGGGGATACCAGAACATCGGCGAGAGGCATCTGGCGGTGATGGAGCGCAAACGACCCGGGACCGTAACGAAAGCTGACCACCGGCCCGCTCAACAGGTTGGTGCCGCCGTCCCGGGACGGCACGATCACGCCATGATGTGTCATGTCTACCGCTTCAAGTGCAACTCTGGCGCTCGCCACTGTTATGAGCGGCAAGTCCGCGTGGACTGCGACCCATCGTGAGAAGGCGATGGTCGCCGTTGCCCGGCCGACCGCTACCGCGCCGTTGAGGCCGGCTCCGTACATCGCGGAGTGCTCGGCAACCACCTGGTATCCGCGACGCTGAGCCCACCTCTCAACATCGCGGTCGGCAGTCACGACGGCAACGTGGGCGCCGGCAGTAGCGAAGGCATCGATGGTTCTCGCAGCCACCGCCTTGCCGAGGCGGCTTCGTTGCTCGGCATTGAGAACAGTGGACAGCCGTTGTTTGGCGACACCGAACGCCTTGACGGGAACAATCGCCCACGGGGCGCTCATCGCAGCGCGAGGTACTCGTCGAAGGTGATGTGCATGTCCGTGCCATCGCCGACCTCGTCGTTCCACTGTGCGAACTGGATCACGATCCCGTGCGTCGACTTCGGGTGGAAGAACGCCTCCTTCCACACCTCGTTGTCAGTGTTCATGCTTGCAAGAGCAAACCCGGCCTCAGTCGCAGCCGCGACAGCGGCGCCGAGTTCGGTGACCTTGAACGTCACATGGTGAAACCCTTCTCCGCGCTGGGCGAGAAACCGGTTGAGAAAGTTGGCGGAGTCGGCCGGATCAGTTGGTTCGATCATTTCGAGTTTTGCCTGCATCGGCAGATCCCACTGTGCGTACTTGAAACCCGCGTCCCGCTCAATCCCGCCACCCTTCCACGTCCCGCCCATCGCCTCTGCGACGAATCGGGAGTCGGCTACGGAGTGAACACCCATGGCGACGTGGTCGAATCGTTCAATGTGGGTGCGGAGCGTTGCTGGGATGGTGTTGTCGATCATCCGTCCAGCCTAACGGGCTGGTCACGGTCGTTCAGCGCCAACCAGAGATGTGCCGGTGTGGCTGTGGTGTCGAGATTCTCTCGACCAACCGCAGGTCCGTACCGCTAGTGTGAGACGTGCTTTGAAACCCACAGATGTGGGCACAAAAAGACAAGGGAGTGAATTGACAATGAAACGTATGACGAAGCTTGGTGCGCTTCTCTTTGCACTGATGCTTGTTGCAGCAGCATGCGGCGGCGGTACCACCGGCGCGGCAACCGTTGCAGAAGGCAAACTGACGATCTGCTCGGAGATTCCGTACGAACCGTTTGAGATGGAAGACGGCAGCGGTGGATACACCGGATTCGATATCGAGCTGGCCGATGCTATTGCGGGCGAGCTCGGTCTTGATCTTGATGTGAAGAACACCGCATGGGACGGCATCTTGCTTGAGGTTGCATCGGGCGGTTGCGACATGGTCGCATCGGCCATGACGATCACCGCAGAGCGTGCGGAGAACTCGTCGTTCTCCGATCCGTATTTCAATGCAGGCCAGTCGTTACTGGTTCTCACCGAGTCGGGTTCGCCGAAGCTCGCTGACATGGGTGGCAAGACCATCGGTGTGCAGAGCAACACCACCGGTGAACTGTACGCTCAGGAGAACGCTCCAACTGATGCCACGATCAAGTCGTTCGAGGCGGGTGAGGATCTGTTCCTGGCGCTGACGTCGAAGGATGTTGACGCAGTCCTTCAGGATCTGCCGGTGAACGGGTTCCGTGCCCAGAACGATGCGAACTTCACGTTGTCGGACACCTTCGTCACTGACGAGGAGTACGGTTTCGCCATGAAGAAGGACAGCGATCTGGTCGCAGAAGTGAACAAGGCGCTCAAGGCGCTGCGTGACAGCGGCAAGTACGGCGACTTGCACGAGAAGTACTTCGGGACCCGAGGTTAACGACGACCACGAGATGACTGCTGGGGGACCTTCGGGTCCTCCAGCTCGTTTCTAAGAAGGAACCGAGAGTGGCGACCTGGGCATCACTGTCACGACGACGGCGCACGATCCTGTTGCGTCGTATCGCCTATGGCGTGTCGATCGCCGGCATTGTTGTTGTGGGTCGCGGGATCAACTGGGGGGACCTTACGAACTCGATGTTTCGACCATCACTCATGGCGGAGCAGTTCCCGGAGATCGTAACGATCGCCGCCAAGAACACCCTGATCTTCACGTTCTTCGGGTTTACCGGCGGTCTCGTCATCGGGCTCATCGTTGCGCTGATGCGGATCTCGCAAGCCACTCCGTTTCGGATAGTCGGCAGCATCTTCGTGGATGTGATCCGCGGCATTCCACTGCTTGTGTGGATCCTCATCATCGGCTTTGGTATCCCGATTGCTACCGGAGCCCGTATCCCGGGGTCGTACGGTGCGGGCTCGGTCGCACTCGCGATCGTTGCCGGCGGCTACATGGCCGAAACTATCCGTGCCGGCATCGAAGCGGTGCCGCGCGGCCAGATGGAGGCCGCTCGATCAGTCGGGATGACGTACTCCCGGGCGATGTGGACCATCATCCTTCCACAGGCGTTCCGCATCATCATTCCACCGCTCACCAACGAACTGGTGCTCCTAATCAAGGACACGTCGCTGGTGTCGGTTCTGGGTGTCACCATTGGGACGATGGAACTCACGAAGTTCGGGCGGTCAGCCTCGGCAGCGGCATTCAACGCCACACCGCTCATCACGGCGGCGTTGGTGTATCTGATCATCACGCTTCCCATGATCCGAGCGGTCGCGGTTCTTGAGAAGAGAGCGGCGCAGTCACGATGAGTTCTAACGCGGGCGATCCGATTATCGAGGTGAGGAACCTCCACAAGTACTTCGGCGATCTTGAGGTGCTCAAAGGGATCAACTTCACGGTGTCGGCAGGTGAAGTTGTTTGCGTCATCGGTCCATCGGGATCGGGGAAATCGACGTTGCTGCGCTGTGTGAACCGCCTCGAAGCAGCTACCTCGGGCGACATCCTCATTGAGGGGGAGGACATCACCGACGTCGATGCTGATGTTGATGCTCTGCGGACCAAGATCGGGATGGTGTTTCAACGATTCAATCTGTTCCCTCATCTGACGTCTATTGAGAACCTCACCGTTCCCCAACGCAAGGTGTTGAAACGGTCCAAGGAGCACGCTGATGAGGTCGCACGGGCGAATCTTGAACGTGTAGGCCTCACC
>BDTL01000114.1 GCA_002898115.1 bacterium BMS3Bbin02
GGGCCCGCGGGTCATTCGGCGGCAACAGTCGCCGCCACGATCGGTGTTCAGGTCACGGTTGTCGAAGAAAATGTGATCGGTGGCGCCGCCCACCTCTGGGATTGCATCCCGTCAAAGGCGATGGTGGCGAGCTCAATGCGGATCTCGGCGATTCGCAACGCTGGCCGTCTTGGCATCGACGAGGTCGGGCCTGTGCATCTCGACATGAGCGTGCTGTCCGCACACCTGAGGGGTATTTCGTCCAAGATCGAACACGGCATGGTCGAGATGCTGCAGTCTCAAGGCGTCGAAATGATCCACGGACGTGCCCGTTTGACCGGTCCACACACGGCGGTCGCCGAGACCGCCGACGGAGCCGTCGACCTTGAGTTCGATAAGGTGCTGTTGTCCACCGGGTCCCGTCCGTGGGTTCCTGACTGGGCCACCCCCGACGACCGGATCTTCACGACCCGTGAGGTGTATTCACTCCCTGAACAGCCCGACCACGTTGTGGTTGTTGGCTCCGGCGTTACCGGCGTCGAGATGGTGCACATCTTCTCAAGTCTGGGTTCCAAGGTTACCTTGCTCGTCAGCCGTCACCACGTACTTCCGTACCGAGATGCGGAGGTTGCCATGGTGCTCGAGGACTCGTTCATTGAGCGAGGAGTTGCCTTGCTCAAAGGCAGTCGCGCCTCCGGCGTTGACCGGACGGCGAGAGGGGTCGTTGTCCACACCGAAGATGGGCGCTCCATCGAGGCATCGCATTGCCTTCTTGCCGTTGGGTCGGTCCCGAACAGCGGGGACCTTGGCCTCGAGACCGCTGGCGTTGAGACGTCGCGCGGGTATATCCCGGTCGACGAGTACAACGTCACCAACGTTCCTCATATCTACGCCGCCGGCGATGTCTGTGGCAAACTTCCTCTGTCGTCGGTCGCGACGATGCAGGGTCGCAAGATCGCCAAACACATCGTCGGGCACGATGTGACACCCCTTGACTACCGCAAGGTCGCCCAGGCGATCTTCACCGAACCGGAAATCGCATCGGTCGGTCTAGAGGAGGTCGACGCGGCGAGCGAGGGGCGCAAGGTGCGGATCACGAAGGTGCCGCTTGCCGCCAATCCGCGGGCTTTGATCCAGGGGAATGCCCATGGTTTTGTGAAGGTGATCTCCGACCCGGCTACCCGGATCGTGCTCGGCGGCACGGTGGTTGGCCATCATGCCAGCGAGCTGATCGCACCGATCGCGCTTGCCGTGACCGCACAGCTTCGGGTTGACGCGTTGCTTGAGACTCTGATGGTGCATCCTTCTCTTGTTGAAAGCATCTCCGAAGCCGCCGAATAATCAATGGGTGGCTAGAAGTCACTCAAAGTGGTTCCCCTGGGGTGTCCTATCACGGAAGTACCGACGTGCAACACCCTCTCGGACACTGAGAGTGTTGACGGTGAGGCAAATGGCGGTGTACCCTCCGTGGTGTGGCGGAACGCTTCCGTCGGGGTCCGTGACAAAAAAGGTAGGAAGCATCTATGGGCGATAGAGATGACGCCGTCACCAATCACCTCGATAGTGAGGAGAACGACCGTCGGGAGTTCTTGAAGAAGGCGGGGAAGATAGCGTTTGTGGTTCCGGCGATTCAGGTGTTGTCGATGGCGCCTGCCGGGGCGCAGTCGAATGGGTCGGTGGTGACAACTCAGCCTCCGGGTTCGACGATGCCGCCAACGAGTTCTACATCGACCTCATCGACGACCTCGAGCAGCACGTCGAGTACGACCTCGAGCACGACGAGTTCGACGACCACCACCACCGAGGTCCCGTGCGAAGAGATCCGTTACCGCGTCAAGGCGGAATGGGATCAAGAGGAACGGGAGATCACCTGGATAGTCAGTGTCGAGGCGAATGACTGTTTGACGACGAACAATACGGACTGGGACCGCGAGGTACTCGGAAGCGCTATCGGAGTCACGATCGACATGTTTGATTTTGACGAGGACACCGGTGAACTGTACGGGGCGCGGATGTGGACGCTGGAGGACTGTTACCTCGACTTCGCCGCGGTGAAGGCCGGCCAATCGTGTCAGGTTGTGGACCTCTTCGGGACAACCACCATTTTCGAGAACGTACAATCACCGTCGATCTCCCACTTTGAGGCGATCGTGGTTTGCTGCGTCGTTCCGTAGCTGGTCACGGTCTCACAAGCTGCATGAGAAACGGGAGCCTACGGGGCTCCCGTTTCTACGCGATAGTCGTGTCGGTTTGGCTCTCCCGGCATCACGGGATACCGATGGAGTAACGACTGCGGATGCACCCGGGTTGCCACTGCGCCGGTCACCACTGAGAGTGTTGACGCGTTCGGTGGTCGGCTAGTACTGTTGCGGCTTGTGGCGGGAGGGCTCCCGCCGGGGTATCGAGATCAAAAAGGTAGGAAGTAGCAATGGGCGACGGGGTTCGTGACGTTGATGGTCAGCTTGATGGTGAGGGTTCTGGCCGTCGGGAGTTTTTGAAGAAGGCGGGGAAGATCGCGTTTGTGGTTCCCGCGATTCAGGTGTTGTCGATGGCGCCTGCGGGGGCGCAGTCGAACGGTTCGGTGGTGACAACGCAGCCTCCAGGGTCCACGATGCCTCCGACGAGTTCCACATCGACGTCGTCCACCACGTCAAGCTCAACGACGACGTCATCCACGACCACGACCAGCGAGGTTCCTTGTGAAGAGGTTCGCTACCGGCTCAAGGCGGAGTGGGACGAGACGACCCGCCAGTTGACGTGGACAACAGGTGTCGGGGCAAATGACTGCCTGACGGACTCCAGCATGTGGGATGAAGAGGCTTTGGGGAGCGACATCGGGGACTTCGGGATCAACATCGATCAACTCGACTTCGACCCGGATACCGGTGAACTGTTTGGTGGCCGCATCTGGACCGGCGGTGACTGTTATCTCGACTTTGCCTCCGCCAAGGTCGGCACCGAGTGTGTGATCTACAACCTCTTTGGGCCAATCACGATCTTTGCGGACGTGACAACCCCGGAGAACCCGTCTATCTCCCACTTCGAAGTTATCGCGGTGTGCTGCGAGCCTCCCGAGTAGGGCAACCTCCATCGCATCAGACATTTGAGACGGGAGCCCGTAGGGCTCCCGTCTCTGTTCCAAGGGTCGCAGGGATTGTAGTCGTGTCGGCCGATCCCGGCTGTGTGCCGTGGTCTGAGGAACCCTCATACACCACCCATCCGTGAGCTAACCCGGGTTGTTGGTTAAGCCGTCAACGCTCAACGCTGTGATTTTGGTCCAGTTCACGGTTACGTCGGCTCCGAAGTCTTCGCAGTTGAGCTGGACCGAGCTGTTGTCAGCTGCGAACGTATGCAAGACCGTGAGGGTTGCGGGTAGGTGGTTGTAACCGTCGACAGTGGCGAGAACCCGATCGAAGTCGGCTCCTGCCACAAGTTCGCAGGTAACTCCTTGGCCACCGGAGCCTTGTTTCCTCAGGTATGTCTTGCCGATGATTAGATAACTCCCGGCAGGGAGCCCCGTGAGCTCGAGTACCTTCTTTGGGCTCGTGGTACCCGGGATCTGTACGGCCGCATCGTGGTACACCGAGTAGACGTCGCTGGTGAGGTCGCCTGCACTGTTCCCTTCGAGGGTCCCGGCATCAACAGCCTGGCCGGTAGCGAGCCGCTTCATGAAGGCCGCCATTTGTTCGCGAGTCACGTTGTCGGACGGGCAGAATCTGTCGTTGGCCGGCGGGTTACATCCCTGGGTTACGCCGTTGTCGGCGAGCCAGGCGATATCCGAGTGGAACGTGTTGCTGGCGGGTACGTCGATAAATTTGTCGGCTGCGATTACGACGACCGGTGCCAGGATGGCCGCGGCCACAAAAAAAACGGTGGCTGCCTTGAGCCACCGCCGCGGGATACGAAACTGAATGTTCTTGTCCATTGTCCTCTCCTTCGAGTAATGGGTCCCACGGATACAATACTCTTTTAGTCCTGGCATTACCTGCCAGTTTCGAGAAAGGGTGAGGGTGTGGCAAACGCGCCTCCGGTCGTGCAACACGATGGCTCGTCGTTGCCATGTGAACGGTCTATTTGATGATCATGATGACGCCACCTACTGTGACGGTATCACCCGGTTGCACCCTGAGGTCGACGATGGCTCCGTCTATGGGTGCTTTGATCTCGTTCTCCATCTTCATGGCTTCCAGGACCGCAATGGGTTCCCCCGCCTTCACCGACTGTCCTGCGGTGTGATGGACCTTCACGATGGTTCCCTGCATGGGTGCGGTGACCACGCCATCGCCGGTGGCGGGTCCGGCCGCCCGTCCGAGTTTTGGTGGTCGGCGGCGCGGAGCCGCCTTCTGTCCCGTCATAGCTCCTGCAAATACCGGCGACCAGTAGGTCACACCGAACCGACGTCCGCCGACTTCGACGGTCATTGTTCTGCGTTCAAGCTCCTCGTCCTCAGGCACTGCTGCTGCCATCGGTTGTGCGATGTCGCTGAGGTCTACCTCGCTCTCCACAAACGTTGTGTAGTGCGTTCCAGATCGGAACTTGTCGGTATCAAGGAAGATCAGATGTGCTGGAGTCGTCGTCGCGATACCGGTGATCACGAACTCGTTCAGAGCACGTTTGCCGCGTTCGAGGGCTTCGTCGCGGTCACGTCCCCACACAACAAGCTTGGCGATCAGGTTGTCGTAGTACTGGGAGATCGCTGAACCCGCCGTGACACCGGAGTCGACACGAATTCCGAAGCCCCCCGGTTCCTCGTAGCGGACAATGACACCGGGCGTCGGAAGAAAGTTGCGCCCCGGGTCCTCCGCGTTGATCCTGAACTCGATGGAGTGTCCGAATGGTTCGTACACACTTTCGATCGTGAGTGCGTCTCCGCGGGCGACCCGCAGCTGTTCCTTCACGAGATCGATACCGGTGACCATCTCAGTGACACAATGCTCAACCTGAATCCTGGTATTCATTTCGAGGAAGTAGAACGTGCCATCTTCGTCGAGGAGGAATTCGATGGTGCCGGCGTTGACGTAGCCCGACGCCTTGCATAACTTCATCGCCGCCTCGGCGAGGGCTTCCCGTTGCTCGGCAGAGAAGTTGGGTGCCGGGCTCTCTTCGATCAGTTTTTGATGGCGCCGTTGCATGGAGCAGTCACGATCACCTAGGAACACCGCGGTGCCGTGGGTATCGACGATCATTTGCGCCTCGATGTGGCGGGGACGGTCGAGGTATCGTTCAATGTAGACATCCGGGTTGGAGAACCAGGCATCGGCTTCGCGCCGTGCGCTCTCGAAGGCGTCGTCCAGGTCCTCCATGGCGCGTACGACTTTGAGCCCCTTGCCGCCACCCCCGTGAGCCGCCTTGATCGCAATGGGGAATCCGTGTTCCTCGGCAAAGGATCGGGCCACATCTACCGATTCGACCGGGTCGGTGGTGCCGGGAACGCTGGGAACGCCGGCTGCGATCGCAGCTCTTCGGGACGCAACCTTATCGCCCATCGTTGCGATCACCGAGGGTGGGGGGCCGACCCAAATGAGTCCGGCATCCATGACTGCCTGTGCGAAACCTGAGTTCTCGGCAAGAAACCCGTACCCGGGATGAATCGCATCCGCCTTGGACTCCCTGGCGGCTTTGAGGACGTTGTCGATGTTGAGATACGACTCGGCGGCGGGAGAGCCGCCGATGTAGTACGCCTCGTCGGCGAGCTTTGTGTGGATGGAATCCCGGTCGAGTTCGGAATACACCGCGATTGTGCGCAGCCCCAGCTCGCGCGCGGCCCTTATAACACGCACGGCTATTTCGCCGCGGTTAGCAATGAGTACCGATTTCACATGTCCATCCTAAAACTGTTAAACCCTGCCGTGCCGGAACCAGGCACGACTGCTCCCTTTCGCCTTACAGCGGAATGTTTCCGTGCTTCTTGGGCGGCATCTGTTCTCGCTTGGTTCGCAGACTTTCGAGGCCACGGATCAGCACCGACCTGGTCTCACGGGGCTCGATCACCTGGTCGATCCAACCCCGCTCCGCAGCGATGTAAGGATTGCTGAACTTCGCCTCGTACGCGGCAACGAGTTCAGCTCGTTTCGCATCCGGATCTTCCGCGTCGGCAATATCGCGCCTGTTGATCACGTTCACCGCCCCCTGCGCACCCATAACAGCGACCTGCGCGCTCGGCCACGCATACACAAAGTCGGATCTCAATGACCGTGCGTTCATCACGATGTAGGCGCCTCCATATGCCTTACGGATCATCATCGTGAGCTTCGGCACGGTCGCCTCCGCAAACGCGTACAACAGTTTCGCTCCGTGGCGGATAATGCCCTGATGCTCCTGGTCGACTCCGGGTAGAAAACCTGGGACGTCGACGAAGGTGACGATAGGGATGTTGAACGAGTCGCAGAACCGCACAAACCGGGCTGCCTTCTCCGACGCCTGGATATCAAGCGTTCCCGCCAGCACAGCCGGTTGATTGCCAACGATACCGATTGCGTATCCGTCGAGACGGGCGAAACCGACGACGATATTGCCGGCAAAGTTCTCGTGCACCTGATAGAACTCACCATCGTCGACCACGTATTCGATCAGCTCAACCATGTCGTAGGGTTGGTTCGGTGCATCGGGGACGATCGTCGTGAGCTCCTCTGCCATGCGGTCGGGTGTGTCGATCGGTGTGAAATACGGTGGCAGCTCCTGATTGTTCTTGGGGAGGAACGACAGCAGATACCGAACCGCCTCAAGCACCTCTTCCTCGGAGTTGTTCACGAAATGTGTGACGCCGCTCTTGGTCGAATGAACCGAAGCGCCACCGAGCTCTTCCATCGTGATGTCTTCGCCCGTGACGGTCTTAATGACGTCCGGTCCGGTGATAAACAGATGTGAGGTTCCCTCGACCTGATACACGAAGTCGGTGATGGCGGGGGAGTAAACAGCTCCACCCGCACACGGCCCCATGATGACGGAGATCTGGGGAATGACACCCGAGGCTCGAACGTTACGCTCGAAGATTTCGCCGTACCCGTGCAGCGCGGCGACACCTTCCTGGATGCGGGCGCCACCGCTGTCCTTCAAGCCTATGAGTGGTGCCCCGCTGCGCAATGCCAGGTCCATAACCTTGATGATCTTCTCGGCGACTACTTCGCCAAGCGACCCACCGAACGCCGTGAAATCCTCTGCGAAGATGAAGACGTTGCGCCCGTCGATGCTGCCGAACCCGGTGATAACAGAATCACCGAGCGGTCTCGTGTTTTCGATTCCAAAGCCGGTCGCTTGATGCCGTGCGAGCGCGTCGAGTTCCTGGAACGATCCCTTGTCGAGCAACAAGTTGATGCGCTCGCGAGCAGTGAGCTTTCCCTTATCGTGCTGGCGGTCGGCGGCGCGCTGGCTGGCAGGTTTCGCGGCCTCCTCCTGCATCCGGCGGAGCTCTTCGATTTTCTGTTCGATTGACACGCGTTCCCCAGGTACGATTCGGTTCTCGTTCATTGTTTGACTCACGGGAGGTCAGTATGGATACACCCTACGTGATCGAGCACAGGAAGCGAGTCGATTCTACTCAGGACATTGCCCGCAGCCTCGCGGAGTCGAGCTTGGGAAACGCGCTCGTGACAGCCGATGAACAGGTTGCGGGCCGGGGTCGGTCCGGGAATTCTTGGTGGCAGGCCGATACCAACCTCTTCATGTCCCTCGCGTTCTGGCCGGTGTGGTCCGCTCAAACATGGGGTCGGATTCCGCTCATCGTCGGCAATGCGGTCGCAGACACCATCGACGAGCTGCTCGGGGTCAATGTCGGGCTCAAGTGGCCGAACGATATTCTGATCGACGATGACAAGGTTGGCGGCATCCTGGTCGAAGCGAAGGACGGTGTTGTCGTTGCAGGCTGTGGTATCAATCTGTCCTGGGCGAATCCGCCCGCTGGCGCCGCTGGGATCGTTGTGTTGACAACCGCCGAAACGAGGAACCGGCTCGCGACTGGAATTGCGGACCGTGTTCTCGGTGTCCTCGCCGGTGACGCAGATTCCTGGCCGCTCACCAGATACAAGGCCCGGTGTGTCACTCTCGGAGAACAGGTGACCTGGCAGGGCGGCGGTCCCGCAGAAGCCGTCGACGTGCTCACCACTGGGGAACTCCTGGTTCGTGTTACGGGCGGCGATATGCCGCTCGTGGCGAGTGAGGTGCGCCATGTTCGAGCGGCTACGCTGTCTCGCGACGACAGTGAACACTGATAAAGCGAGGAGTTCGACACCGTGGTTAGCGTCCTGAAAGGTGAGGGGAAAGCCCCCATCCTGTTTGGCACAACAAACATCACGCTTGCGACTAAGTCTGAGATCGGATACCTCACCCGCCCTGATCTTGCAGGAGCGTGGCCGACCGTTGTCATGGTGCCCGGAGGACGTGGGACCACCTCTGCCATGAAGGATGTTGCACGTCGTCTCGCCCGCCACGGCGTTGCTGTCGTGATCCCAGATGTGTACCGCGGGGACGTTGCGCCCGATGACATTTCGACTCAGGAGGCTAACGAGGCTCTCGGCCGAATTTCCCTGGAGCAAGGCATGGCGGATATCGACCATGTCGTATCGTTCATCCGGAACCCGGGTTCGCAGTGGTCTTCCGCTCGGGACGCGTTCGGTGTTTTGGTCCTAGGCGCAGGAAGTCGCTTCGGGGCCGCGCTCTCCATGTTCGAGTCCGTCGGCGCACTAGGCCTCGTGGGGGCGTTTCCAGCGGATGAGTATGTTGGTGCAGGTGTGCCGGTTCTGGCTCTGCACGGAAAGGAAGACGAGTTCGTCCCCGTGGATTCCGTGCGAGCGTTACGTGATGCCGGGCCGCATATTGAGGTCGTCCTCTATGGCGGTGTTGCGTCCGAGTTTCTTGACGACGGTCTTGAGGGGTACGACTACGCGACGGCGAAAGATACCATCGAGCGCCTCGCTGCGTTTTTCGTCGAGCATCTTCCCGGCGCCAGCGCGTAGCGCGGGTTATGACCCCTGCCCGCGCTGTCGGTTCTTGATCTGTGCACGGACCTGTTTGGCAGCTTTCCTTGCTCGGAACGCATCAGCCATCTCGGACTCCCGCATGCGACCGCGCACCGATTCTCTCTGGCGTGCAACGGGTGCGCGCCTCGGTGGCTTCTTGACGCTCTTGGCAACCGAGGACGTCTTTACACGCTGACCGACTGACGGACCCTTCACTCGTGTGCGGCGCCCCAGCGAAGAAACGCCGGTCATGTCGGTGAACCATTGACCAAATGTTCGCCGCCG
>BDTL01000115.1 GCA_002898115.1 bacterium BMS3Bbin02
CACTGCGGATCGATCGCGGTGTTGAGGAAGAAGCCGAGGAGCATTGGCGCCGGTCCGTTGATAGTCATTGACACCGATGTGGCGGGATCGACGAGGTCGAACCCGCTGTACAGACGTTTGGCATCGTCGAGCGTGGCGATCGAGACTCCGGAGTTGCCGACCTTGCCGTAGACGTCCGGTCGTGGATCGGGGTTCTCTCCATACAGAGTTACAGAGTCGAACGCTGTTGAAAGACGTTTCGCCGGCATCCCGATCGACACGTAGTGGAACCGCCGGTTGGTCTGTTCGGCGCTGCCTTCTCCTGCGAACATTCGGGTCGGGTCTTCGTTCTGGCGCTTGAATGGGAATACCCCGGCGGCGAACGGGAACTGCCCGGGCACGTTCTCGTGGAGTAACCACCGCAAGCGATCGCCCCGGCCGGTGTAGCGGGGGAGTGAGACCTTGGGAACATTGGTGTGTGCGAGCGACTCGCTGGTCAGGGCCACGTTGATCTTCCGGCCGCGGACCTCGTACGTGAGGACGTCACCGGAGTACGTGTCGACGAGCTCATCCCAGGAGTCGAGTAGTGTCGCGTTCTTCGGGTCGAAGTCGACCAGGAGCTTCGCTCGGGCGGCGTTCAGCGCGACCGTGGCAGACTTGTCGGTCACTTCGTCGATCGCCACGTCAAGGGCGTGGATCCGCTCCGCTAGATCCGACTGTCGGTCCACCCAGGACCCGTATCTTTGGATTGTTTCGGTGATCTCCGATAGGTAACGGGCACGCTCGGGAGGAACGACTGCCGCGCCGTGTGGTGGGGCTGGCACAAGCGGCCGTTCGAGTTCGAAAGACGCTTCCGTGCTGTCACCGAGCAATGCCATGAGCTTCTCGAACACCGTGTTCACTCCGGCGTCGTTGAACTGGCTCGCTATCGTGCCATAGACGGGGATCGCTTCGTCGGGTTCTTCGAACAACTCGTGGCTGCGGCGGAACTGCTTGCGAACATCGCGCAATGCGTCGAGGGCCCCTCTCTTGTCGGCCTTGTTGACGACAATGACGTCGGCGAAATCGATCATGTCAATCTTCTCAAGCTGAGTTGCTGCTCCGTATTCAGGAGTCATGACGTACAGCGACACGTCGGCGTGGTCCACGATTTCGGTATCGGATTGGCCGATGCCCGACGTCTCAAGAATGACGAGGTCGTACCCGGCGGCCTTCACGACATCGACCGCATCCTGGACGTGAGACGAAAGCGCAAGGTTGGCCTGACGGGTGGCGAGGGACCGCATGTAGCACCGGTCGTCGGTGATGGAGTTCATCCGAATGCGGTCTCCGAGCAGCGCTCCGCCGGTCCGGCGTTTCGAGGGATCAACGGAGAGCACCGCCACGGTCTTGGTGGTATACGCAGCGAGGAATCGACGGACGAGTTCGTCGACGAGCGACGACTTCCCGGCTCCGCCGGTCCCGGTGATGCCGAGTACCGGCGCCTGGGACGCCTCTGCTCGAGTTTTCACATCGTCGTACATGGCAAGAAACGTGGTCGGATGGTTCTCTGCCGCGCTAATGACCCGCGCGGTGATTGTCGGGGTTTCTGTCGACAATGGGGCGACTGTGGTTGGGTCGATCGATGGCAACGCGTCGGCGATCGTTCTCGTGATCATGTCATCGACCATCCCCTGAAGTCCGAGTCGCCGTCCGTCGTCGGGGGAGTACAGAGTCGCGATGCCTTCGGCCTCCAGGGTCGCGACCTCACTCGGCAGAATCGTGCCGCCACCTCCTCCGAAGACCTTGATGTGATCTCCGCCGCCGTCGTCGAGGAGTTGACGGACATACCGGAAGAACTCGTCGTGGCCGCCCTGGTAGGACGTAATCGCTATTGCATGGGCGTCCTCCTGGAGGGCGGTTTGG
This sequence comes from bacterium BMS3Bbin02, assembly GCA_002898115.1. GTDB lineage: Bacteria > Actinomycetota > Acidimicrobiia > Spongiisociales > UBA5794 > BMS3BBIN02. The sequence continues at coordinate 1,885 of BDTL01000115.1, forward strand.
ACGATGTCACGTGCGGTGCGATTGTGGCCGAGGTGGATCACTTCGGCGCCCGATGCCTGGAGGATGCGCCGAAAGATGTTGATCGATGCGTCGTGGCCGTCAAAGAGCGAGGTTGCGGTGACAAATCGCAGCGGCGTCTGCTGTGTCTCTTGACGGGTTTCGCGATCGGTACGGGCCTCGGTCACGGTTTCCTCCGCGGTGTGATCAATCTGACGGCCTGGCACGCGATGGTCGCTGCAACGTCGGCGGCTGATGTATCCGAGTCGGGGCGATACCACTGGTACACCCAATTCATGAGTGACAGGATGCCCACGGCTGCGGCGTGCGGATCGAGCGTTGGGTCGGCTTCGCCGGCGTCTTGTGCATTCGCAACGAGCTCCTTGACGAATCGATCGTAGGCAAGCCTGTCCTGCCAGATTCGATCCGCGCTCGACGTATCGAGGGACCGGAACTCCTCAAAGTAGACCCGGATGCCATCGCGGTGAACAATATTGAACAAGACGTGGTCGGTAACGAACCAGGTGAGCGTGTCGATCGGTGACCCGGTTCTGGCACGCGCCTCGGCGAGGCGGTGTAACGCGGAATCGTGGACGCCCTGGATCACGGCCTCCAGGAGTGCCTGTTTCCCGGAAATGTGGTGATAGAGGCTCCCCTTGAGCATGCCGACTTCGTCAGCGATGTCCTGAATCGACGTTGCCCCGTATCCCTTGGTCGCGAACAGGCGAGAGGCGATATCGACGATCTCGGAGTAGCGGGTTGTTACAACAGTCATAGAGGAAGTGTACCAAACGTTTGGTAGGTTGGGAAGCCGAAATCGCCCCCCAGTTTGGTGTCTGCACGTATTGCGGTAGATTCGTGCCGATGGAGCGCAAGACAAAGATCATCGCCACACTCGGACCCGCAGTCGCAAGTTTCGAGGGGGTCTGTGGTTTGGTTGAGGCCGGCATGAACGTTGCCCGTCTTAACTTTTCTCATGGCACCCACGAGTCGCACGCCCAGATGGTGTCCTGGGTCCGTGATGCGGCCGATCGGTTCGAACTCCCGATAGCGATCCTTCAGGACATTCAAGGACCGCGTATCCGTGTTGGATCGTTTGCCGGCGGAGCGATCGAACTCACCGACGGCGACGTTGTCCACCTTGAGCCCGGCGCGGACGAGATGAGCGGATCGACCATCTTTGTCGAGAACTTGCAGCATGTGACGCTCACCGAAGGTTCGCAGATTCGGATGTCGGATGGCCTTATCGGTCTTGAGGTCACCGCGGTTGATGGATCCCGCGTGACCGCCCGCGTGATCGAAGGCGGTGCTGTTGCGGACCACAAAGGAGTTGCCTTCCCGGGTGCACCCATGACGGTACCGGCCGTGACCTGGAAGGACGAGGCCGACCTAGCGTTCGGCCAGGAGCAAGATGTCGATTACGTTGCTGCCTCGTTTGTCTCGTCGGGTGGCGACATCCGCGATGTCCGTCGCCTCATAGGTGCAGATACCCCGATCATCGCCAAGATTGAGAGCGCCATCGGATACGAGAACCTTGACGACATTCTTGACGAGGCCTACGGCACGATGGTGGCCCGCGGTGATCTCGGGGTCGAACTCTCGTTTGAGTCGGTGCCTCGGGCGCAGAAGGATATTCTGGCTCGGTCGAATGCTCGCGCTCGGTTGACGATCACCGCTACTGAGATGCTCGAATCGATGACCCACGCTTCGCGGCCGACCCGTGCTGAGGTCACCGATGTCTTTGGTGCGGTCCTCGATGGATCGGACGCTGTCATGCTTTCAGCCGAGACTGCCGTCGGCAAATACCCCCAGCGGACGGTTGCTGCGATGGATCGAATCTGTCGCGAGGCGGAGGCAAGTTCGCAGTATGGCAAGACTGCTGATCTCGAGCTTGATTCGGACGATGCACGGTTTGCTGTTGCCACCGCGCAGGCATGTGTCGAGGCTGCCGACTCCCTCGGACTTCACGCGATTGTCGCGTTTACCGAGTCTGGAAGTACGTCGCGTTTGATCTCTAAGTTCCGTCCCCGCGCAGATATTTATGCCTATACGCCGAACCTGCGGACCTACCGACGTATGGCGCTGTACGCCGGGGTTCGGTCGGGTCAGTTCCGTCGCGTCAACTCGACGGATGAGATGATCATTTACGCCGAGAAGCAGTTGTTGGACGAGGGAATCGTGCAGCGCGGAGACGGCGTCGTCATGGCGGCGGGCATTCCCCCGAATCAGGCGGCCTCGACGAATCTGATGAAGCTCCACTCGATTGGTTCAACAATTGTCGGAGTGCCCACCGGCGACTAAACGTGAACGCGCTAGAGTCGTTGCGGCATCAACACAAGAGGTTTCGAACATGGGTCAGACTATTGAGATTGGTAGCGTTCGCGTTGTCGGGGACGTTGCCTCGTTCACAACGGACCGCAACGTTTCCTCCCAGGACGGTGGTCAGTTCTCGGGCGCGGAAGAGGCGTCCGCATCTACGACCTACCCTGGCCTGCTCGCCACCAGACTGTTCGGCGCGATCGACGGCCTCGACCATGTGTTCGCCGCCTCCAACCAGATCGTGATCCGTCGCCCGGGTGGTTGGGATGACGAAGCGACCGCGGCAGCGTCATCGGAAATCGAGACATTCTTCCGGTTCTACACCGACGAGGCATAACACGCCACGGACTCTGGTCGATGCACCCTCAAGGGGGGTCGCGGTCGATCGAAACGGGCCTATGACTCGGTGTAGACGCCGAGCCGGAGGGTGATGGTCGCACCGGCCTCGAGGTAGCTCCCACCGTCAGCGCTTTGGCTCTGCACGATCCCGTTCTGAGATGTGTCGCCGACCGAAATCGGATCTCCGACTGTGAAACCGAACCCTGCGGCAGACAACGCCGCTTGCGCGTTGGCGAGGTTCATACCTATGACCGAAGGCACAAGGATCGGACATTCCTCGGGAGTTTCTCCCTCCTCGACGGGCATGTTGCACGGGTGGACTTCAATAATCTTTGACCGCGGGCGATAAGTGGCGGTGTCCTTCTCGGTTGTCACGGTACCGTCGGGTGCCGTGATAATACGAGTGATAGTCACGGACCAGCCGCCAGTGCCGTTGCGCTGCACGTGTTCCTCCCCGGGGGCAAGTGTTGCGTCAGCCTCGTATTCGACCGGTGGTTCGGTGAGTGCGAAACGCCCGGACTTTTCAGAGGTGCAGACAAATCCACCGTTGTTGCCGTAGAACTGCACCGTGATGGATGTTGGTGTGTACTGCGTCTTGATGATGAGAATTGCGTCGGTGTTGTTGCGGATGATGAGGTTCGGTGTTGGCCACGAAATCGTTGCCTCACGCCCTTCGGGGTATCGACTGAAATACAGCGAGTGGGGCTGGTGGATGACATCTTCGTAACACCCAAAAAATGAGGCGTTGTAGAACGTCGTAGCGAACTGGCTGACCCCTCCACCGATATCAGGGACGAGCTCACCGCCGAGGATCATGCCGCCGGAGACATATCCCTTTTCTACGGTTCGTTGGCCGACAGCCTCGTTGAGTGAATACTCTTCGCCGGGCCATACCTTGTCGCCGTCTACGGTCTCGGCAAACAGCTGAATGTTGATGACACGACTTTGCCCGGCAGGGTGGAACGTGGTGAATCCACTCACATATTTCACTTCACCCATCGCCTCGGCGTCAGCCGTCGTGAAGTTGGCGGGCTCGCCTTCAGCGAAAGGAAACTCCCCGATGCGCACGGTGTCCCTTGCTGTGGCGGCGATAGCGTCAACGACGAGATCGATGTCGAGGGACGTGGCTGGTCGGGACGGGATGAGAGTGACGGGGAAGCCCTGCGGTTCCTCATCGGCGTCGTCGTCGTGATCGGGCACCGGGGCATCCTCGTCGATAAACCAATCGGCATCGCGAGGCTCTGAGTTTGCTGCCTCGCGAAGTGGTTCGATGAGCGGGGCGAGTCTGTCGCGGTCGAAGCCGAGCTCGATTCTTGGTGTTCCGACGGTGATCACATTTGACACGAACGCATTGATGAGCTGCTCCGATGTGATGACCAGCTCGATCGCCGGTTCATCCGAGCGCAGTGTCACCGGACCGCCGATGAGGAGGTTTGCCTCGGCGACAGCTTTGTCGATGTCGCTCTTCGTGAGCAAGGGTGTGACTTCGGCTGTCGGTAGGGATGCTGTATTGGTATTCGGGTCGGTGAGTACCGCTGTCAGGATCCTCAGCGCTTCTTCTCGTTCGATACCCTCACCGGTGCGTGGATAGTCGGCCTTGGCGAAGCCATCGTTGAGGATGACTGCGCCCTCGTAGGCCGGTGTGGTGATGGCGGATTGTTGCCACTCGTCGAGCTGTGCATCGAGAAGTGCCGGGTCGACGGTGACGCCGACCTCGAGTTCGCGTACCGAGCTCAGGGACCCGAGCCATCCGAATACCTGACCGATGATCCCGGATTCCCGACGCTGCTCCATTGCCGCATCGACTACTTCTTGAGCGTTTATCGCCAAGCCGACCTTCCTGGGGTCGAGTTCGAAGGTGGTGTCCTTGACGGTGATCAGCGTTATCTCGTTGCGGAGCTCTTCCTGATACTCAAGCACCACGGTCGTGGCATCCGCAGGGCTAAGTCCGCCGACCTCCAGACCGGCAATGGTGACGTTCCGGGCGATCTCGTCGTTCCGAGATGAAATGTCGGCGACGACAACGAGGAGAGGAATGAGGACGAGAGCCGGGATTGCGATCTTCAGATTCTTTTGAAACTTTGCGAACACGCGTGGAACCCTCTACGGACTTCTGTTGGCTGGCGTCCATCCACCATATGGACAGCGAACCGACAGTTTAAAGGGTTTCCAAGTTTGCACAATCTCATTCCTGTGAACTGTGGTATACGATGCGGAAATGGAACTCCCGATCACCGTGCAGGGCGAGGAGCTTGCGGTGTCCGCTACGACGTATGTGGCGTTCAGGCAATGCCCGGCGTCCGCTGTGGCGCGCCTCCGCGGCGTGTACGGACCCGAGTCGCGAGCGTCGTTCAAGGGAACATTGGCACACCGGATCTTCGCTCGCCATCTCGAGGAAGGACCGATCGATTCAGATGCCGTGGCACAGGCATGCCGGGAAGAGATCGGCAAGGGGCTGAATGCAAAACTGACGGCAGTGGGTCTTAAACCATCGGAACTCGGGATGGTCATTCAGGAAGTCGCCGACCTCTACAAACGGTTCCAGGCGCTGTCGGTCGAGGGATTCCGCTCCGCAGAGGTGTACATCGATGTCGACGCCGGGTCCAAAGTCACCCTTCGCGGTCGTATCGATGCCGTATTCGATGCCGATGACGGCGGCACTCGTCTCATTGACTGGAAAACGGGCCGGCTCGGGGATGCCGAAGATCAGTTGGCGTTCTATGCACTCGCGTGGGTCGCAAACACGGGAGATCGACCATCTCGAATCGAAGCACTCTCCGTGCAGACCGGCGAGCGGTCCGAGCAGACACCTTCCGAAGAATCGATACAAGCGACCGCCGGTGCGATCGGTAACCTCGTAGACACCGTCCGGACCATCTTCTCGTCCGGCGAATCGGGGGAGCGGCGCGCCGGACCGTGGTGTCGGTGGTGTCCGATTCTCACCGAATGCACCGAGGGTCGCGCCGCGATCGAGGTCTACGCTCACGGGTAGCCGCATTGTCGGCTTGAAGCTCCTGTCGTCTTTCAAAGCACCTGGGATCTGGCATACTGCTGCGCTATGACAACCCTGATGGCTCTGCATGCGCACCCGGATGACGAAAGCTCCAAAGGAGCGGCGACGGTAGCTCGTTACGCTGACGCCGGCGTTCGGTGTGTTCTGGTGACTGCGACCGCCGGCGAAGCGGGAGACATCCTGAACCCTGCGATGGACAGGCCGGACGTTCGGGAGAACCTTGCTGAGTATCGGCGTAAAGAACTCGAGGACGCGGCCCGCATCATCGGCTACGCCGACGTAGTGATGCTCGGATACCGCGACTCGGGTATGCCGGACTCCGAGGACAATGCCAACCCGGCGGCGTTTGTCAATGCCGACTACGACGAAGCTCTCGGCAAGGTCGTTGAGTTAGTGCGATCCTATCGTCCCGATGTCTTCCTCGGTTACGATTCGCACGAGTTCTACCCTCATCCGGACCATCTCCGGGTGTATGCCCTCACGATGGACATCGTTGCTGCCGCAGCGGACCCTGAACGGTT
>BDTL01000116.1 GCA_002898115.1 bacterium BMS3Bbin02
CGAGCACTACCAGCTACCTACGTGGTTGTTTAGCGCATCAGCACTACTGCTCATGGTTTCACTTCTGCTCCCGTACTGGGTTCTCCGACTCAGTGCGCCCCAGTTTCCGGACGGGCTGACTATTCGTGCGTTCGCTAACCGTCTCGATGGAGATGTAGGCGAACTTGAAGGCCTTAACCACTACGTTGGTCTGGGCTCCTTCAACGATGCCGCTACATTCGAGCGGTCGATTGCCATCGCTTCAATAATCGTGCTGGCCGGGTTACTTGTTTCAGCGATCGTCATCCATTCACGATGGGTACTGGTGCTCGTGACCCCAGCACTTCTATTCCCAGTCATCTTTTTGGTGGATCTCCAATACTGGCTATGGAGGTTCGGAAACAATCTCGACCCTGCTGCGCCTTTGGCCGCGGCGGTGGGCGCGTTCACGCCTCCCATTTTCGGTCGCGCCAAGATCGCTCAGTTCCGGACACTGGCGCTTCCGGGACCAGGCTTGCTACTGGCGTTTCTCGCAAGTGTCCTTGTCGCTGTGGGTCTGTATTACCACCGTCGGGCGTACAAGCCTCTTATCGAGAGCCGGGAAAGGGACAATTGATGCGCGGCATGACGGCAGCTCTCCTGTTCGGGGTTCTCCTGGGTGTCTCGGCGAGCATCCCGGCATCGGAGAACATCACACGCGGGGATCTTCAGTCAATCATCGACGCTGCGGAGCCAAGATCCGTTATCATGCTTGATCCGGGGGTTTATGTCGGTAACGTCACAATCGACAAACCACTGACACTCAGCGGTAATGAGTGGCCGGTCGTCGACGGTGCAGGTACCGGCACGGTTATCACGATTACGGCCCCGGATGTCACCGTTGAAGGGCTGATCATTCGTTCAAGCGGTATCTCGTTGGACCGCGAGGACAGTGGAATTACCGTAAGAGCCCCGAGGGTCACGCTCATCGGTAACCAGCTCGAAGACGTTCTTTTCGGTATCTATCTTCTCAGCTCGGAAGACTCTGTCGTTTCCGACAACGTCATCGGAGCAAAGAGCGATGTTTACGTTGCAAGTCGAGGGGACGGGCTCCGATTGTGGGAGAGCGAGCGCTCGCTGGTCGAACGCAATGTGGTCCGCGACGGTCGGGATGCCGTTTTTTGGTTCACCGACGACGTCGTCATCCGCGATAACGAGATCACGGGAGGGCGCTACGGGCTTCACTTCATGTACTCGGACAGGATCATCGTCGAAGGCAACCACCTTGTGGACAATTCTGTTGGCGCCTACATGATGTACAGCGTGGGGGTTGAGTTTCGCAACAATATCTTTGCCAACAACTCCGGGCCGAGTGGATACGGGATCGGGTTCAAGGATATGGACGACTACACCATCGAGGGAAACCGGTTCATCGCAAACCGGTCCGGTCTGTACCTCGACAATAGTCCTTCCTCGGCGGATGCTTACGGTCTCGTTCGAGACAATCTCTTCGCCTATAACCAGGTTGGTGCGTTGTTTCTCCCAGCCGTCACGAACAACCTTATTTACGGCAACTCATTCATTGACAATGTTGAGCAGGTAGGGGTCACTAGTACCGGCACGTTCAAGGACAACGACTGGTCTTTCGACGGACGGGGCAACTACTGGAGCGACTTCGCCGGATATGATGCGGACGGCGATGGTATCGGTGACATTGTGTACCGCGTTGATGATCTCTACAACACGCTCACCGACAAGTATCCCGATCTCCAGTTCTTTCAGGACACGCCGGCGGCGAAAGCGATTGCCCTTGCCGCCGAGATGTTCCCGGTTCTGCGACCGCTCCCGCTCATGGAGGACTACTTCCCACTGATTGAACGCCCCGAGCTGCCACCGGTCCGAGATCTCGAAACCGGATCACAGGCCCCAGCTCTAGCGCTGGTATCTCTCCTCATGCTCGTGGGCTCTGCAGTGATTCTCCAGGTTCCGATACGTCAAAACCGCAGCCGTACCAAGAAGGAGGCGATGGCATGATCGCAATAAAGGACATCACCAAGCGCTACGGGGATGTTGCGGTGGTGAAGAGCTTCTCGCTGGATGTTGCTGCGGGAGAGTCGATCGCGCTCTGGGGGCCTAACGGCGCCGGCAAGACGACAGTTGTTCGATGCATACTCGGACTGGTGTCTTTCGAGGGGACGATCACCGTCGGTGGACTCGATGCGCAAGCGTTCGGGAAGTCGGTTCGCGGAGCCATGGGGTATGTGCCTCAGGAGCTTTCGTTCTACGACGAGATGACGGTTTACGAACTGCTTGACTACGCGGCCTCTCTGCGGCGTATTCCATTGGATAGGGTCGACGAAATTTGCGAAGTCGTGGATCTCACTGGGCACGTCAACAAGAGGGTACGCGAGCTATCCGGCGGACTGAAGCAACGGCTTGGTATTGCCTCGGCCCTGCTGCCCGACCCTCCGATATTGTTGCTGGACGAACCGACCTCGAATCTCGATGCTCAAGCTCGCGACGCCGCGCTGAAGCTGCTGCAGGGGTTACGCGACGACGGTCGAACTCTGATCGTGACCTCGCACCATGTGGAAGAAATAGCGATGCTCGTTGACCGGGTTGTCGCTATGGATCGCGGTGAGATCACCGTGGTTTGCGACCCGTCTGACCTGGCGGAGAAGCTGGGACTGCGGGCATGGTTACACCTCATTCTTTCGAACGGTTCTGCGCAACATGCCTTGCAGGTGCTCACCGACCGTGGGTTCACAGCCAAGCTCAATTCGCGAGGTGTACTCGTTGAGGTTTCTGCGCAAGGAAAAGGCGAGGCGGTTGCAGCGCTCCAACATGCGGGTGTGGAGATCAAAGACTTGGAGATATGGCGATGACTGCAATCACGACTCGGATCGAGCCTACGACAGAGCGCCTCGAACCTTCACTTGTCTGGGTGATCGCATCAAAGGAGATTCATGATGCTACCCGTTCGAAGTGGTTTTGGTTGTGGACGGTTGCGTTTGCGGGCCTCGCGGCGTTCATGGCATCGGTTGCTTTGCCTGGTTCGCAGGTGACCGGTTACGGAAGTTTTGGCCGCACAGCTGCCTCTCTGGTAGCGCTGGCACAGATCATCGTCCCACTCATGGGGTTGACTCTCGGCGCCTACTCGATTGCCGGACAGCGTGAGACAGGGGCGCTGCGGTTTCTTCTGAGCCACCCGGTGTCTCGCAGTGAAGCGTTCTGCGGTACATACCTTGGACTTGCGATTTCGCTCGCTGCGACCGTGTTCGGTGGGTTCGGAATCGCCGGCATTATCACCGTCGCACAGGGCGGAGGTGCGAACGCGGCCAGTTTCGTCCGGATCGCGGTGCTGTCGTGGCTGCTTTCGATCTCGATGCTGGGCTTTGGCATGCTGGTGTCGACGTTTACACGCCGCTCCAGTGCCGCTCTCGGTACTGCCGTGTTCCTGTGGCTGGGGTTTGTGTTTATCGGAGACCTCGGTGTCATGGGGACGTCGGTCGCGACCCAGGTCCCGACCTGGGGGTTACTGGTGTCTGCGGTGCTCAACCCTGTCGAGGCATTTCGTCTGGCTTCCCTGAGCGCGTTTTCCGGATCGCTTGACGTGTTGGGGCCGGCGGGCTCATTTGCTGTCGATACGTTCGGCGACAGTCTTGGCCTTCTCCTTTTCGTCAACGTCGTGGTGTGGGCAATAGTGCCCGCGTTGGTTGCCTGGGCTCGGTTCGCTCACGGAGGAGATGTTTAGAGGTGCGTATCGTTCTGCACATCAGCATCGCGTTGGTGTTGGTCGTCTCGGCCTGTGGCTCGACCGAGGTGTCCACAGAGCCGGAAATAAGGTACGGGAGAGATGTTTGTGTGCAGTGCGGCATGATTGCAAGTGAAGCAAAATTCGCCGCCACGTATCGTGTCGACGGCGAGGACTTCGTTTTCGATGACATCGGCGATCTTGTTGTTCACGCACGCAATGCCGGCATTGAACTCGATGCCGAGCAGACCTGGGTGCACGACTTTGAGACCGAGGCTTCGATGGTCGCTGGAGATGCCTATTTCGTGCCGACAATCTCTGTGGCGACGCCGATGGGCCACGGTGTCGTTGCTTTTGTAAATGCCGATCGAGCGAAGACGTTCGCAGACAGTTTGGGCGGTCAGGTCATTGCTTGGGAGGCATTGATTAAGCTGCCGATCGTTGAGGGACGTGTCGGTGCGGCGAGTGAGAGCTTCTCTGGCGAAGATGCCGACGAGTAGTTCTGCCCGGTTGCTTTGGAGATACCACGAAGCAGAGTGGTTGCGGAGGCGCTTCGATCCGCGATGAACACCGGCGGCTTTAGTTCTCCCAAGGCGACCCCGCCGAGCCACTATGTCGTTGTTCTTGAGCGATTCG
>BDTL01000117.1 GCA_002898115.1 bacterium BMS3Bbin02
CCGCGAGAAGGATCAACGGGCGATTGACGAACGCCCGTGCGACGGAGACACGCTGCTGCTCACCGCCGGACAGTTGCTTCGGGTACCTATCGGATTTGGCGGATAGGCCAACGAGTTTCAGCACCTGCGGGACCTGGGTGTTGATTACGTGGCGCGGCTTGCCGGTCGCCTCAAGCGCAAATGCAACGTTCTCGTACACAGTCTTGTTTGGCAGCAATTTGAAGTCCTGGAATACGGTGCCGATCGAGCGACGCAACATCGGAATTTTCCAATTGGGCAGCTTCGAAGCATGTTTGCCGGCAACCCAAATATCACCGTTTGTGGGCTTCTCTTCGCGCATCATGAGACGCAACATCGTGGACTTACCGGACCCTGACGCCCCGACAAGGAACACGAAATCACCCTTGCCGACCTCTAACGATGCATCCTTAAGAGCAACGACGCCGCCATCATACATCTTGGTGACGTTTTGGACGCGAATCATGTAGTTCCTATTTCATCTCGGAGACCCGCAGCGCACGCGGTCGCACTTTGTGTTGGTGTCCCCTCCGCCACATGAAGGAATGCTACCGACGAGACGGCGTTAGGCCAACTGTTGGGCAAACGTATCACACGTTTCCCCCCGAATTCGAGATTTCGTGCTGCTCTCTTCGCCACTGCAAGTAGCCCTCAACGAAACCCTCAATGTCTCCATCGAGAACGCCCTGCACGTTGCCGACCTCGACGTTGGTTCGAAGATCCTTCACCATTTGATAGGGCTGCATGACATAGGAGCGAATCTGACGACCCCACCCCGCCTCGGACTTGTCACCACGCACAGCGTCAATCTCCGCCACCTGAAGTTGCCGGGAGTGCTCCGCCAAACGCGACGCCAGGATCTGCATCGCGCGATTCTTATTCTGAAGCTGCGAGCGTTCGTTCTGGCACGCCACAACGACGCCGGTCGGCAAATGTGTGATTCGGACGGCAGAGTCCGACGTGTTGACGTGTTGACCGCCGGCGCCCTGGGAGCGGAACGTATCAATGCGAAGGTCATCCTGGTTGATCTCGATCTCGTTCGCCTCAATCTCGGGCACTACATCAACACCCGCGAAACTCGTATGCCGCCGGGCCTGGGAGTCGAACGGCGAGATACGCACCAACCGGTGAGTCCCACGTTCACCTTCGAAGATGCCGTAGGCATGATCGCCGCTTATCGTAACCGTCGCCGACTTGATGCCGGCTTCGTCCCCGGGCTGAATCTCATCGATCACGAACTCCAAGGGGCTTCGCTCTAAATAGCGGACATACATCCGCAGGAGGATCTCTGCCCAGTCCTGTGCGTCCACGCCACCTGCACCGGCGTGGATACTCAGAATGGCGGTACGGTCATCGTATTCGCCGAAGTAGAGCGTTTCTCTCTCAAGAGCATCTACGGTCGCACCGAGTGCTGCGAGTTCGGCAACGAGTTCCGCCTCGGTCTCGGAATCGCCCTCTTCCCGGGCGAGTTCGAGAAGAGTCTCAGTGTCGTCCAAGGACTCGGCAAGACCGCCGACGCGTTCGATCACACCCACGAAACGGGCGAGTTTGCGAGTAACCATGCGGGCGCGCTGTTGGTCTTCCCACAGTTCCGGCTCCGCAGCGATCACCCGCAACTCAGCAAGTTCAGCTTCTTTGCCCGGAATGTCAAAGGAACCTCCGGGCATCGTCGAGGCGTGCGCGCAGTTCTTTGATCAGCGAGTGTGGGTCGGAATTATTCATAACACATGCGATGGTAACCGCGTACCGAAAGGCCGCTACATCGCGTTAGGCCGCCGCCCCCGGTTTCCCGTGACAATGTTTGTATTTCTTGCCTGAACCACAGGGACACGGCTCGTTGCGCCCTATCTTGTCCTTGACGCGAACCGTCGGACGTTTTGCGGTCGGACCCGACGTCTGGACGTTCTTGGGCTGCTCCGGCTGTGTGCGTTGCTCAACCTTTACGTGATACACATATCGAATGCCATCTCGCTTGACCGCATCAACAAGAGCGGCGAACGCATCGTATGCCTCATGCTGGTACTCGACGAGAGGATCCCTCTGAGCGAGAGCGCGCAGCCCGATTCCCGACCGAAGATAATCCATGGCCGCGAGGTGGTCACGCCACTTGTTGTCAATCACCGTGAGAATCACCGAACGTTCCAGCTGATGCAACAGGTCCTCTCCGAGTTCAGCCTCACGCTCTTTGTAAGCATTCGCGGATTCGGCGAGATACGCATCGACGACATCATCCTCGGTGAGCACCTCAGCGTCGGGGAATGACTCCTTCGTCAACGAAGTCGGGTAGAGCTGCGCCATGTTGCTCTGGAGCTCTTCCCAATCCCAGTCATACGGCTCCACGCCCTCAATGACAGCAAGGACCTCTTCCTCGATGACCTCGGTGCGCCACGTGTCAACGAGAGTTTTTGTATCGTCGTCCTGAAGAACCTGGTTGCGCCATTCGTAAATGATCTTGCGCTGAGTGTTCATTACCTCGTCGTACTTCAGCACGTTCTTGCGGATCTCGAAGTTCTGAGACTCGACCTGAGTTTGAGCCCTCTCAATAGCCTTCGAGACCATGCCGGCCTCAATGGGAACATCCGGTGGGATCTTGAGACGGGCCATGATTGCGGCGACGCGTTCGTTGGCGAACCGCCGCATCAGGTCGTCGGTCAGCGACAGATAGAACCGGGACTCGCCGACATCACCCTGACGGCCGGAACGACCGCGAAGCTGGTTGTCGATGCGCCGCGAATCGTGACGTTCGGTTCCCAGCACATAGAGGCCGCCGGCATCGAGCACAACTTGCTTCTTCTCTGCGGTCTCCTCGGTGAAGCGCTTGATTTCGGCGGCAAGAAGCGTTGGGTAGTCGTCGGCATCGACCTCGATCCCCTGCTTGCGCAACTCTTGTTCCGCAAGGGCCTCGGGGTTGCCGCCCAGCTGGATGTCAACACCACGGCCGGCCATGTTGGTTGCAACGGTTACCGCTCCGGGCTGTCCGGCCTGAGCCACAATCACACTCTCGTTGGCATGCTGCTTGGCGTTGAGGACCTGATGCTTTATACCGCGACGGTCGAGTTGTTTTGACAACAGCTCGGATTTTTCGATGGAGATCGTACCGACCAGCATCGGCTGCTGGTTGGCGTGTCGTGCAACGATGTCCTCGACAAGGGCATTGAATTTTGCTTCCTCGTTGACGTACACCAGATCCGGTTGGTCGGCACGAGCGATCTCGCGGTTGGTCGGCACCACAACAACGTCGAGGTCGTAGATCTCCTTGAACTCGCCCTGTTCGGTGATCGCGGTACCGGTCATCCCCGCCAGCTTTTCATACATGCGAAAGTAGTTCTGCAACGTAATCGTCGCGAGTGTCTGGTTCTCTTCCTTGACCCGAACACCTTCTTTGGCTTCGATCGCCTGATGCTGTCCCTCGGAATACCGACGACCCTCGAGAACCCGTCCGGTGAATTCATCGACGATCATCACCTCACCATTCTTGATGAGGTAGTCAACGTCTCGCTCGTACAGCTCCTTCGCCTTCAGCGCGACGTCGAGATGTTGGATCATGTCGACATTCGCGAAGTCATACATGTTCTCGATACCGAGGATGTTCTCCACCCGAGCGACACCCTCCTCGGTGGTAATCACCAGGCGTTTCTTTTCGTCGACCTCGTAGTGAATGTCGCGGCGAAGAGTCTTGGCGATACGGGCGAACTCCTGGTACCACTTTCCGGATTCACCAACGATGCCGGAGATGATCAGTGGTGTCCGCGCCTCGTCGATAAGGATCGAGTCGACCTCGTCAATAATCGCATAGGCGTGCCCGCGCTGCACCATGTTTTGAGGCCGCATTGCCATGTTGTCGCGCAGATAGTCGAAACCGAATTCATTGTTCGTTCCATGGGTGATGTCGGCTTCATATTGTGGACGACGTTCCTCTGGAGTCATCGACGCTTGTATGAGACCGACTCTCATCCCGAGAAACTCGTGGATACGACCCATCCACTGCGCATCACGCGATGCGAGATAGTCGTTGACGGTCACGATATGGACACCGCCCCCGGCCAGAGCATTGACGTACGCCGGCATGGTGCCCGCAAGCGTCTTCCCCTCCCCGGTGCGCATCTCAGCGATCATTCCCCGGTTCAAAGCGCCGGCACCGATCACCTGAACGTCGTAGTGGCGCTGCCCGAGCACACGCTTTGCGGCCTCGCGGACAACCGCAAACGCCTCGACCTCGACGTCGGCAACCGTAGCTCCGTTCGCGATGCGCTCACGGAACATCGGGGTCTTGGCGCGTAACTCGTCATCGGTTAAGTCGACCACGTCGGATTCAGCGGCATTGACGGCGTCGACAAGAACTTGAAGTTGCTTAAGCGGCTTGCCTTCGCCGAAACTCAAGACTCTGTTGAAAATTGACATGAGACAACAATTGTAGAGCGGTGGGAAGCTATTGAGGCGCCTTAGCTCGCTGAGGGTAGGTTCGCGCGTGCAATCGTCTCCAACAACGTCGCCGGGTCGAAGTCGGCCTGCTGCGGCAGGAGCTGGACTGCAACGTCTGCAACGTTGACAACCAACGGTTCGGGGTCGATCTCAGCCCCCTTCGTGTCGCGCACGATGAACGTGGCAAGCGGCGCATCGGGCTCCGTCGGTCGCTCAGTAACCACCACCGTCTCACCGGTCTTGAGCCGCAAGATCGATCCGGGAGGGAATACACCCATCATGGCGATGAACGCTTTGACTATGTCGGGGTCATACGCCGAACCCGCGGCCCCGAGCACAACGTCAAGTGCGCGAGCGGGTGTCTCGGCCCTTCGATACGAGCGACGAGTCGTGATGGCATCATACGTGTCGACGACGGATACGATTCGAGAAAAGATGTGTGGTCGCCGAGTCCGGCGATAACTCGGGTAACCCTGACCGTCAAACCGAGCGTGGTGTTCCAACGCGACCGTAGCGGCGATCTCGTTGCCCTCCCCCCCGGCCGCAAGAATCGCGAGAGCGCCTTCCTGGGGGTGGAGTTGGATCTCTTTCCACTGCCCCTCATCAAGACGGCCCGGGTAGTTGAGCGTGGCTGCTGAAACCGCCACCTTCCCGATGTCATGCAACACGGCTCCCACGCCGACGGGCACCAAGCTTTCCTTGTCAACACCAATCATCCGACCGGTAGCAAGGGCCAGGATGCAGGTGTTCACAGAATGGAAGAAGGTGTATTCGTCGTGGCTCTTGACGGTCGACAGCAGCAATGAGGCACTGGAATGCGACACGGCGTGCTCGAACAACCCCTCAACGGCATCGACCACCGCCGATAGCTCGACCGAACCCTGGCTCGCCATGGTGCTGGTCACCCCGCGAAGAGCATCAATACCATCCGTGTAGGACCTACGGACCGCGGACATCGACGACTCCTCGGACTCAAGACCTGTCAATGAGAAGTCGTTGAGACGGACAGTTCCATCAGCCGGTAGGTCGTCCGAAGATCCGCCGATGAACGCGGCGAGGTCTTCAAGATCATCGTGGGACAACGGCGCATCAAGAGTGATCGAATCAATCCCACGTGCCTGCATGTCGCGCAACAGGACATGGTATTCCAGCGAGGTATGCGGCAATACGACCCGATTGAGGTAGAACGCAGAGTCAAAAATGGCGATGTCCGCTCTCCCCACACTGGACAGCAGGTCGGCTGCCGCAGCCTCGGCAGTGATCCCTGCATCAACGGTCAGAGGATGCGCGACCGGATAGAGGCTGAGCTGGCGCATCAGGCGGCGCAATGACCGAAAGAACTGGCTGACCTCACGTTCTTTCACAATCGCGCCAAACTTTCGCGAGCTGCGTCCCGGAACGCTCTCGTCTGACTGCTCAAGCTAAAGCGCCTCGACGCAAACCGTTTCAGAGTCTCACGACCGAGATCGGTGTTCCGGCTTCCGAGAATCTTGATCACCTGAATCGCCACCTCCGGACGGAGTCGCTCTTTGGCAAGCTCGTCGCTGAGCATTCGGTCGAGATCGGCAGCTTCGTTGGAACGCAACAGCGACGCTCCTGTTTGCCGAACGCGTTCATTGTCATCAGCGAGGCTGCGAATCAGAATCGGCGCTGCATTCTCACGCATAAGCCTCACCAGGCTGCGCAGCACCTCTACCCGAACGCGATACTCCTCATGGGACAACAGCCGACGCAGGCCGGGAACGGCAGCCTCGCGGTCTGTCTTGCCGAGCACAATCGCGAGATTCCGAATCACATACCAGGGCTGCTGATGCAGATAGTCGTCAAGCACGCGAGGGTTACGATGCGCCGAGGCGGCGAGCAACTCGGTGATGGCGCGACGCACCTGCCCGTCCTCTTCCACTGCAAGATGCTGCACAAGTGGATCGACCGCGAAGACACCGAAATCTGCGAAGAGATCTAGGGCGCCCTCGTCGGGGTTCGAACCACCACTAGCCTCAATCACCGAGCGAACCGTCTCCGGGGACAGAATTCGGGCAACGCCCTCATGGACGATGCCGGTCCGATCCTGGCTGTATGAAGGGTCAGAGAGCACGGCCGCGACGAACACCCGCGCACTCGACAGATCGCTGGCTCGAAGCAGTCGGACGACCCGTCCACCCCACACACGAACAACTCGATAGAACCGGTCGTCTCGATACTCACACTCCAGGAGAGCACGCAACGTCGCTCGCGCGAGTTCGTCGTAGTCAACCGACAACTCCATCTCGTCACGAAGCGAAACGAGCGTGTCACTCATATCTTGCTGAGAGACATCTGTCACGACCGCCGACACGCGGGCGGCCACAGCCATTCGCTTGGCCTCGACATCGCGCGACGATTCAAGACCTTCGAGCAAGTCGGCCGGTGACGCCGAAGAGTCAAACGATGCTAACTCTGCATATCCAAGCAGCAGCTCGCGGCCTTGCTCGCTGAGGTCGGGAAGGAACGCGGAGAGTTCCGCACCGGTGAACTGATCGAGGAACACCTGATGACGTTCGTCGTCAACTCGTTCCAGCGAACGTTCCATCACTTCGAGCTGCACGGAACGAGGAAGGTAGAAGAAGGACTCGATAAATGTGCGAAATCCCTTCCACACATCGACCTCTCCCTGGCGGAGAGTTGCGATCATGGCCTTGGGGCGCGCGGCCAGTGGCCAGGCAGTAGTGTGGAGTTCTTCGATTCCGCCCATGAATTCGTCGGCCGGATCCGAATCTCCTCCGAGCACGACCGTGGCAATATCAACCGGGTCCTCACCGCGCTGCGCCGCCGCTGCCGCCGCGATAGTCAGGTTCGCGTATCCGCCCTCCTCGTCGTCTTCGTCAGCGTCATCAAGCTCGCCCCCACCCTCGATGAACGAAAGAAGGCCTCTCTCGAAGACCTCGACGCCCCCCAGTCCCAGGGCACGTACAACCGCGTGCGCGCCACCTTCTTCGCGGATATCGTCATCTCCCGTTGCAATAACACCGAAAAACTCGATCAGTGCTTCAGCGGAGATCGACGCATTGAATCGAAGGAACTCAATGTCATGCACAAAGAGTTCGCGGGCGAGACGTTCGGCCCCCTCGCGGGCTTCGACCTCCTCACCGGAATCGTCGAGAAATGTTCCCGGCCCGATACCGACGGTGACCGCAGACTCGAGTCCGCGAAGCACGTCAATGGCTCTCGTGAACGCCGGCTGGCTTCCGGGGTCGGGGTAGAGGGAGAAGGTCGTCCAGGCGGTGCCGACGGCATCGAGCACGGCCTTCAACTCACCCACGGATGAATCCGGTTCTGCGGCCCACATAGCCGCCTACCCGATTGAGATCAGGTTCTCGCGGACCGCATAGAGCACCGCTTCGTTGCGCGAATGCAGGCCAAGTTTGTCGAGAATGTTTCGGATGTGGTTCTTCACCGTGTTCTCCGAAATAAACAGCGTCTCCCCGATCAACCGTGACGTCATCCCCTTTGCCACCAACTGGAGCACCTCGATCTCGCGGCCCGTCAATGTTGGTTTTCGAGCCTGGAGAAGTTCCTGATGACGCAGGAGCACGCGACAGACATCGAACAGCTTTCCAGCCATCTGAGAAGAGATCACAGCACCCCCGGCGACCACCGCTCCGATCGATTCAACAAGTTGTTCGAACGGCGTATCCTTGACGATGTATCCCCGTGCGCCGCTCTTGAGGGCAGACAACATGTCCTCTTCGCTCTCGGAACCGGTGAGCAGGACGACATGGCAGTCCGGTGCGACAGCGTTGATCTTCTCAACAACCTCCAAACCGGAAATCCCGGGCATCAGGACGTCGAGTAACACGATATCGGGCTGCAACTGCTCGGCGCTCGCGACCGAACCCTCAGCGGTGTCGGCCTCACCGACCACGTCAAAGCCGGCTCCCCGCAGCGCGGAAGTCAGGCCAGCCCTGAAAAGGGGTACATCATCAACGACGAGCAGCTTTGTCATGTGGGTTCAATCAGTCCTAGGGTTCCGTCACGACGGTGGTACAGCACGCAGTGCTTTCCGGTTTCGGCGTCCAGAAAGAAGAAGAAAGCGTGACCTAACATCTCCATCTGCAACACCGCCTCGTCAACCAACATCGGCTTCATTTCGAACCGTTTGGTCCTTACGACCGCCGGCCCTCCATCATGGTCATCATCGGGTTGTGGATCGAAAGCATTGAGATGTTTCTTTTCAGCATTTCTCGACCTCTGGTACAGGCGTTCTTTGAGACGCCTGAGTTGCCGTTCAAATTTCTCGAGCGCAATGTCGAGGGCGGCGACGTCGTCCGGTGCACTCGACTCAACACGGACAGTGTGACCTGCCTGATGGGTCGTGATTTCCACCTTGAACTTATCGTCCACCCGACGAGGGTTGTTCTCCCGGGTGAACTCGACATCTGTCGAACCACCTGTGTCGAAGATCCGGCCTGCGTGCTGAACCTTGTCCTCGGCGATCTCACGAACATGGTCCCGCACCTGCATGTTGCTGCCGTGCACTCGAACGTTCACTAGGTCTCCTTTCGGGAGGAAAAACCCGCGCCACACCACGGTATGGGCATCGGGAGGAAACGAGGCAGACTGAGGGCGGGAGTGGCAGACGCGGTGCGGACCCCTGGCCTCATCACGCTTGGCTTCTCAGCCACGCCGCCTCCTTCTA
The DNA here is from genome assembly GCA_002898115.1 of bacterium BMS3Bbin02. Taxonomy (GTDB): domain Bacteria; phylum Actinomycetota; class Acidimicrobiia; order Spongiisociales; family UBA5794; genus BMS3BBIN02. The sequence continues at coordinate 9,116 of BDTL01000117.1, forward strand.
ATGACCGTCGCTGTGACGATCTCTCGCATTCATGATTTTAGCGGATGCGGTGGCTAATAGCGCACCGATGATGTGACTACCGTCCGCATGGACAGCGCTGTCGATTGTGAGACCCGTCGTGACCACATCATCCACCAGCACCGCCCCTGTCGGCACCGGTCGAATCGTACGAAACCGAACAGTCGCCCGAGCACCGGAACCCGCATGGCTCGGCCACCAAAGGCCCGGAGCGTACGCGAGCACAACCGGGAGTCCGGTGAGACGCCCAACGGCGTTTGCCAGTTCCACAGCCGGGTCGACGCCGTACCGCATGCGACGAAGTGTGGACCGAGGAAGCGGTACCAGGGTTTGTGTATCGACAGGTAACAGGGACGCCATTGCGCCGGCGATAAGGGCGGCATTGCGAACTGCACCGTGATACTTGAGCTGGTGGACGAGAACTCGCGCAGTCGCTTCGTGTCGGAACGCGGCTCGGGCGAGCACGCCTGCCGGGGTTATTCGGTCTGGTGCGACCTGCAACGATTGACGACACCCAAGACAAAGCGGACCAGAACCCCACACACCGCAGGCCGCACACATCGGGATGTTCCACATAACGACACCGTATCGACTGGCCGCCCATGTAACTAGTGCCCTGGCGTATCCGGAAACCACTACCAGAAACAGTTGGGATGCTACTCAGCGTGGTCTATGGTGACTATGGGTAGTTGAAAGGAAGGCATCGTGACCTTTGATGTCGCAGCAGTACGGGAAAAGAACAGACAACGGCGCCTTGCGCGGCTTCTCGTTGTTCTTGCACCATTGGCAACGTGGGTGTGGGTCCGGCACGTCGTACGGGGCGACCCGATAAGTCCCGGTCTGCCGAATCTTGGACCCGACGCCATTCTCTGGGTACCTGGACTTGGCATCGTCCTGGTACTTGCGCTAGTCCTGATTCTCCCAATGAAGGGGAACGGAAAATCTCCACACACGATTTATCTTCCGGAACAGATCGACGTCAGTTTTGCTGACGTCAAAGGGCTGGGCAGCGTGAGCCGTGAGGTGCAGCACACGCTCGAAGTGTTTCTCAACCACAAGCGATTCCGTGAGGAAATGGGAGGGAACCCACGCAGAGGGGTGCTCTTCGAAGGACCTCCGGGTACAGGCAAGACTCACGTCGCGAAAGCGTTAGCAGCCGAAGCCGGCGTCCCGTTCCTCTACGTTTCATCAACCGCGTTCCAGTCTATGTGGTACGGCGCCACAGCCCGCAAGATCCGCAGCTACTTCCGCGACCTGCGCAAGATTGCCCGCGAGCACGGCGGGGCGATCGGATTCATCGAAGAGATCGATGCCATTGCGCTCAAGCGGGGCGCCATGGAAGGGTCGACTGCCAGGATCGAGGCCGCCGGCTCGACCATCGAGCGCAGTGCCATGTCGTCAGGCACCGGCGGTGTCGTAAACGAACTCTTGATACAGATGCAGTCCTTCGACGAGCCGACTCGCCGGGTCAGATTCAAGAACTGGTTCATTCGGCTGGCAAACGGCTACCTCCCCGCGCATCGACAGATCAAGGCCGCGACTCCGGGATTCGCCAATGTTCTGCTGATCGGTGCGACCAACCGGGCGGACGCGCTCGACCCGGCGTTGCTCCGACCGGGCCGTTTCGACAGAATCCTCCACTTCGGGCTTCCCAACCAGATGGATCGCATGGAGCTCGTCGAGTACTTCATGTCTTCCCGATCCTACGTTGACGGCCTCGATGCACCGAACCGGATCAAGGCGACTGCAGCCCGCACGATGGGTTACAGCCCGGCTGCTCTCGAAGGACTCTTCGACGAAGCACTCCTCGTGGCGTTGCGCGATGGCCGTAGGGAGTTTACGGAGAACGACCTCCACCAGGCCCAGATGGAAGTCGAGATCGGCCTCCCGAACCCGACGCTCTACACGCCTGAGGACCGCGAAACGGTGGCGACACACGAGGCCGGGCATGCGACCATCGCCTACCTCGTCGGCAAGAATCGCCGCCTCGAGGTACTTTCGATCGTGAAACGCAAAGACAGTCTCGGTCTGCTCAGCCACCGAGACGTCGATGAACGACACGGCAATACCCGCTCGGAGATGGTCGCCAGCCTCCAGATAGCGCTCGGCGGAATGGTCGCTGAGGAAGAGTTCCTCCTGGAATCCGGTACCGGACCGTCAGGTGATCTCAAGGCAGCGACAACGACCGCATGCATGATGGTCGGCGTCTACGGCCTGGGAGAATCACTCGCATCGTTCCTTGCTGTCCCGGACTCCCCACTTGCCCCATCCCTTGTCGCCCGAGTGCTCGACAACCCCGGCGCCAAGGCGGAGGTGGAGTCGATCCTGGCGGGCGCAAAAACACAAACCTCGGATCTCGTTCGAGATCATCGTTACCTGGTTGAGGCTCTTCGCGACGCCCTGTTAGAACGCGAAGAACTCATCGGGGACGAGATTCTTGAGGTCCTCCGACTAGCTGAAACGAAGGCATTGAAGTCGGGTCGGGTCGTCGTACACCTTTCAGAGGATGGCGCCGATCTCGTTGAGCCCGGAAAGGACATCGACCTCTTCAAGGCACAAGCTCCGCGCGAGCAACCAACCTGATCATGTGCAAACGCCACCGACATTCGTGCGTCGATGCGCTTTCTACGACTCGGGCGGAACTGCCTCGTCCACCAGCATCACCGGGATCCCGTCACGGACGGGATAAGCGAGACCACAAGACCCACAGACAAGCGCCTTTCGCTCCTCATCCTCGACGAGGTCACCGTGACAAGCGGGACACTGCATAATCGCCAACAGCTCTGGAGAGATCAGCGACATCGGCTACACCTCCTCAGTCAGGATCTTGCCAACCCGTGCGACGAGTTCGTCTACCTCAACAGCCGTTGGTGCCTCCACGTTGAGGCGAAGCACCGGCTCAGTATTCGAAGGGCGCACGTTAAACCACCGATCACCCAAATCGACAGTCAACCCGTCGAGTCGGTCCTGTTCGGCGTCGCCAAACACCGCCGACACGGTCTCGATCGCAGCGGCCTTGTCCGACACGTCGTAGTTGATCTCACCGGACGGTGCGTAGGGCTCAAACTCTCTACGAAGCTCGGAAAGCGGAACTCCGGCTTCCGACAAGACCTGAAGCAGGACAAGCATCGCCAGCATGCCGGAGTCTGCTCGAAAATTGTCTCTGAAGTAGTAGTGCCCGGAATGCTCACCACCGAAGACAGCACCGGACTCCTTCATCACCTGTTTGATGTATGAGTGACCGACCTTGGTGCGAATCGGTGTTCCCCCGGCCGCGATGATCGCCTCGGGCACCGCCTTCGAACAGATAAGGTTGTGAACGATCGATGCACCCGGATATCGGCGAAGAAACCATGTGGCGATAATTGCGGTGGTTGTGCTCCCGGGGAGCGGCACTCTCTGGTCATCGATAAAAAAAGCCCGGTCGGCATCGCCGTCGAAAGCAACACCGATGTCGGATGCCTCGTCCTTCATGAGGGCAACAAGATCGACCAGGTTCTCGGGGCGCAGCGGGTCAGCAGGGTGGTTCGGGAACGTGCCATCCGGGTCCAGGTAGAGTCCGATGAGATCAGATTCGATACGGTCGAATACGCCGTGGAGCGCGACCCCGGCCATACCGTTGCCACCATCAGCAACAACCCGCAGAGGCTTGAATTGTCCCGCAGAGACGATGGAGAAGAGGTGATCGACGTATCCGGGAAGAACGTCCACGGTTCGAGCATCGCCTCTCCGGCGCTCATCAAACGGCGGGTCCATCGCAATACTCTTGATCGTCAGCAAACCCGTATCAACACCAACCGGAGCCGCACCGGCGAGGCACATCTTGATTCCATTCCATTCGCCGGTGTTGTGCGAAGCGGTGATCATCAACCCGGGAACCGACTCGGCTCCCGAGTAGTAGTAGACCATGTCGGTCGCCACCTCGCCGAGGTAATCCACCGCTACGCCGCGAGAGGTAATCCCGTCAATTACACCGTCGCGAATGTCGGGAGATGATACGCGACAGTCGTGACCGACAGCGATACGGTCCACGCCGGCGAATTCTGCGAACCCGATACCGACAAGACGACCCACCTCGGAGTTGATCTGGTCGGGAGCGACACCACGAATGTCATATGCCTTGAAGATTGAGTCGAAATCCATGACCTTGAGTCTAGGCCTGTACGATACCTCTTCATCGAACTCGATTGGGTGTCCCGGGCACAGAGTAGAATCGCCACATGCCCCAACCACCCTCTGTCTTTTCGATCGTCATCCCCATCCATAACGAGGCCAACTTCCTGCCTCACGCACTGCCCGGGTTGCAGAACGAACTGGCGGATCTCGGGGTCCCGGTCGACATCAACCTCGTAGAGAACGGCTCAACGGACGGGACTGCCGAGACAGCCGAGGCGGAGGCCGTCGGGTTCCCCGAGGTGCGGGTATCGCGACTACCGGTGCCGGACTACGGCACCGCAATGTTCGAAGGATTCATGGAGGCGACCGGCACCTGGGTTGTCAACTTCGACATTGACTACACATCGGTATCGTTCCTGAAACGTGTGCTCGCCGAGGGAGGTGACGCAGACGTCATCCTGGCGTCGAAACGAGCGCTCGGGTCTGACGATCGTCGCGGGTACATCAGACGGCTGGCGACGTTTGCTTTCAACACAGTGTTGCGAGTCCTGGTGAAGAGCTCGGTGTCCGACACACACGGCATAAAAGCCATCAGGCGGGATGTGATCCGGGAACTGGCGCCACGAGTGGTCTCTCGGAAGGACCTTTTCGACACCGAGCTGGTTGTCCGGGCCGGCCACGCCGGTTACCGCATCGCAGAGTTTCCCATCGTTGTCGAGGAACAGCGCGAGGCCCGATCGAAACTGTGGAGAAGGATCCCTCGTACCCTCAAGGGGATCTGGCGAATTCGCAAACAGCTCAAATCTGAAGGTGTCCTGTAGAAGCCGGCCGCATGTACCGGCTGGTATTGAGGACGGGTCCTCGTTTACGAGACGGCTTCCGTGTCGAGGTTGTCCGAGTTGTTGTTGAGATCTGAGCCGAACACCAGATCGCGATACGCGGCGAACTTTGGAAGCAGAATTATCGCGGCGGCAACTACGAGAACGAGGTTTTCCCCGATTCGAGTTAGTTCGAAACGCCGGTCTGCGAATGCAATCATCTGGTCAGTAATCATCAACGCAACAACGTTCACGCCAAAGAACTTGGCGGTCTCCTTGAGCGATCCGGTTGCCTCATCTGCGTCGAAGGTCCACTTGCGGTTAAGCACATAGGCGAGCGCGGTACCGATCGTGAATGCAATGACATTTGCGGGACGCAGCTCGACACCAAGGACTCGCAACACGTTGAAAACCGCGAAGTAGAACAGCGTGTTTCCGAGACCGATAAGCCCCATCTTGACGACCTGTCCCACGGCCTTCTTGTTGGCGAACGTTGCCAGGTAACGTTTCATGCCTCTACCAACTCTTGATCCTCGCGTCGACGATACGCCCAAATGCCGAGTCCGAGGAATGTTGCAGCAGTAAGTCCCATTCCGACCTTTTCGGCAGGTGACCGCGAGAATTGAAGCACTACATTCTCCTGGGTCGGCACAACGATCATGAGACTCGGTGACGCACGGTACGGACCATCCGCACCTTCGACTGTCCAGTTTGGGAAGTATGACGTCTTCACGAGGTGTGGAACTCCGATGCCGTCAGTCTTGAAGCTCACCGAGTTGTCGTCCATCACAATGTCCGTGACCGTGACCGTCTGATCGATCGTCGTTGGCGGAGGCCAATCGCCAACAGTCGAAACCCGCTGCCACGACTCGGGCCCCTCTTTCACCATCCAACGATCGATGATTGACAGGTCGTCGTACCATTGGAGCGAAGCATCAACAAAGCTCTCGTCGCCGGCATAGACGACGGGTTCGAATTTCGCCGCATCAACAAGCTGGTTCTCCGGCAGTTTGAATATCGACCAGATCGGCGTCGCGGAAATCAGTTCTAGATCGAACTTGACAGCCTCCTCCTTGGCCTCGTCCGTCATCGCGATGTAGTAACTGACTCCGTACAACTCCAGGTGCTTGATGCCCCGTTCGAAGTCGAAGTTGCGGTAGATGAGACCACGCACCGGGTTCGACGGCTTCCAAGACACCTCGGCGGCGTTGAGGAAGTGGAACGGTGTTGTGAGTGACGACTCGAAGAACAGCCCTTCCATGGATGTGCGGCCGGGCGAGAAATACGGCAGAAGCATGAGGGCCATCGGTGTCCCATATTTGTTGAGCTCATCTGAGGCCGCCTCCCACATGATGCGCCCCTCGGGCAGTTGGTCGACCTGATCCAGCAACGCCTCCAGCTCCGGCCAGGCAGCCTTGCCCTCGTATCCGGTGTAATTCCAGCTTGCCCACCCGGGGGTGTCATGAATACCCGCGACACTGATGTTGAAAAGCAGGAGAACAGCCACCGCGCCGGCAACCAATTGGTTTTCTTCCCGTTCCGCAAACAGTCTCGAGAGACGCATCACGGCCAAACCGATGGCTATCCCCGCAAAAATGAAGAATCCGACGTACCAGAACGGCAAGAGCCGACCGTTGTAAATCTTCGACAGGCCCCAGTCGGGCAGCCATCGGTACGCGACAGCCGACACGGCAACCATGGTGATCGGTACCACGACGTTCTCGCGGCGGTACACCGACCAGGCCATGCCGAGCAGACCGAGGATGAAGATCGGAAAGAACTCGTTCGGCAGCGGCGTCGCAATCTGCTCATAGCCGCCATCGCCGATCAACCCCCGAACGGGACTCCAGTTCATGTCCGACGTCATTCCACTCGCCGTGAGCAGCAGCGGAACCGCCCAGAATGCTGCAATGCCGAAGCCGACCATCCAGGACATCACCAACGGCCCCGCCGCCCGCTTTCTCAGCAACAACGGGAGCGATACAACCACAACCAGCGCCGTTGGAATAATATGAGACATTGCCAGGAGCGCTAACACGACGCCGGCTTTCGGAGAAAACCTACGACCCTCAGCCTGGTCGCGGATAACGATCCCCAGATAGACAAGGCTCAGCGAAAGGGCCCACGAGAACGAAAACTCTCCCGCCAGTGTCGACTTGATGTTGCCACCGAGAATCGAAAAACTCTCCATGAAGACGTACATCGATCCGGTGAACCCGGCAATGCCCGCAACGATGCGGTGAAACCCCATTGAGCGCACAAAGAAGTAGCTCGCCGCGGGCATCGTGACAAGACCCATGATCGTAGCGAGCTTGAACGCAACCCCGTATGGCAACACCGCGTTGAGGATGACGGTGAGCATCGCGGGCAACGGGAAATAGAAAAAGAGCGCCGGGAACCCCGCGTACCAGGCCTGGCTCCATCCCTGGATCCTGAAGTTGCCTAGCAATGAGTCCTGCAGAATCTGTGGCAGGAGTACGTGGGCCCCCATGTCTCCACCGGTCGGCGTGTTGGCGATGAACAACGCGGGAAACTGAAAGTCGATGCTGACCAGGGGAAATCCGTCGATAGCCCGGACCGAGCCGACGAATCCCGCCATGATGAAGAAGATAAGCAGTGTCGGTGTACCGACCGCGATCAGCACAAAGAGTCGATCTCGGTTGAGCCGGCGACGCGGCTGCCGTACCGCTTGGTGAGAGTTGTGGTCCACAGTCAGGAGATTAGTGCTTCGTTCAGTTACATCTGAGATAGGCAGACGGCGTTGCGCTGGCGGGGACGCCGCTCATGCCTTCTTGGGAACGTCGACCAATGCGTCCAGGTCAAGAACTTCGCCGTCGCGGTTGTACCAGCGAGACTCGCAGACATGGCATGAACAGAAGTCAACCTCGCCCCCGTCCGGGAGCGTCAGCTGAATCTGAATGACGCTGTTCGCGCCACAAGTTTTACATGTGAGTGTCGACGTCACGCCGTTCACTCCTCCGTCGGGTCGCACCACTGTACTACGAACCGGTCGATCCGAAAGACAGATTCTTGTCTTCGGCCGCAATACCCTGAGCGACGTGCTCGGGCAGCTCATCGAGTTTTCCGAGGTACTTGGAGCGGCGCTTCCCGTCTTCACGCCAGTATGCGTACCAGTACGGGCCGTGAGGGCATCGCGAGCACGTCGGTTTTCCACATCGGACTGATTGGCTGCGAACCTTGATGTCGGGGGGTGTCGCCCCAAGCGCGACACCATGGGTTTGCAGTCGAGCCTGGGCAAGCATAAGCAGACGGCGAAGTTCCGGTTCGCCCATCTCTCGGACAGCTTCAAGCACGTCGCGATCAATCGACATCGCAGCGCCCGACTATCGCTTCAGCCCGGTGACAACGAATAATCGCCTCCGATCAACTCTCCCCCAGCCGACCGGTGGCATGACTCGATCGGCATGCCGAGCGCACATCAGGTAGCCCGCCCCCGGACTCGGCACATGAACTAGCGGCTCCAACGACACCGATCGTGCGGCGTAGTTGTATCGCATGACGGCGACTGCGGGCTGGGAACAGCGGACACAAAGAGGAACCATATGAAGAAAGTTAGGCGGCCCGCCCGCCATCACCAAGGACCTCGTGCCTCGACTCCGGCCGAATCACAAAACCGTCTTACGCGCGATCAGTGCGCGTAAGACCATGCAGTCGGGCGATTCGCTCCAGTTCCCTGAGGGACTTTGCGGATAACCTCCCAGCCCGTTGCCAGAGAACACTTGCGTCCTCGGCAACGAGAAGCGTAAGGGGAACGGCATCGACACCGACCTCTTCAAGTATCCCCGACTCGAGTTCGTGGGTGATCTCACGCAGCGGCACCGCGAGCTTGCGGAGGTCCGCCGCAACGATCTTGCATCTCGAACATTCCGTCGAGCTGAAGAGGACGACCCCGGCTGGAACGGAAACATTGCCAAGCACGACGGGCTCATGCTTCGGTTCACCAAAACGATTGGCAACGTACGTCAGTCCCGCGACAATCGCGACGAGAGCGACAACAACGATGAGTCGGGTTGTGGCATCATCCATCGATGGCGACCCCACCTATGAATGCAACGCCGTCCTCGGTCTGCTGGGCCCATCCGACCGTAATCGGCCGGGTGGCCTCTATCAGCCAGCCGGCGACCGCGGAATCGTACCTCGTAGCGACTCTCTGCACCGTCCCTGGCTGCAACAGGATCTTCCGCTGATCGCCGGTGCGAACGCCCATGGGCGTCAACAGCACGGTTGCGGATTGACCCCCGGAATTCATCAGCCAAATAGTCGAGAGGCCGCCCGGCTCGCTCGCCGGACCCGGCAGCAGCCAGGCCGTCGCCTCCTGCGGCGCCCCGGTGACCGCCGCCAGAGGTCCCTGAATCGCCGCGATGGAAAGCTCAATCGATCCACCTTCCGCGTCGAGCGCGGCCGTGTCCACAATCGATTCAGCCACTACCGAGGCCGCAACGTCACCGTCGCTACGAACGACAACACCGATAGCCTCGCCGGCGAAGTCGGCCAGCGACTCCCGGCGCGGCGTGAGCGGATCGACAATAAAGGAACGAACGTCGGGACTGACGCCATCAACCGTGAGGATCTCGATCGTGACAGCGACCGGACTATCGCCCGTCGCGGCTATGACGACTTCAGTGGTTAAGTCGTCATGGGAAGCAACGGGGAAGAACCACTGGGTCGAGACGCCGGTCGCCGGCCAGACTGCCGCCCCACCTTCTGCGGTTAACAACGCAGAAGGAATGACATTGCCCTCCGTTGCCACGATCCGCAGCACAAGATCATCGAGCCGGCCAGCGAGATCGGTGAGATCGACATCGATCCAGCTCCGACCACCCACCGGCAGAGCGTCGAGGTCGGGCAACTCAAACGACCCGAACTCACTCACGGCAGTCACCGTAACAAACGCCGTGTCCGGGTAGGGGTTGAACAGGCGCATTGAAAACTCGCGACCGGCTCGTGTTGTTCCACCGACCAACCACCACTCTGAGGGTGTTGCAACCACGCATCGGTCTGCCGCAAACGACGAGATACCGGCTACGGTGGCTGTTGCCGTGGCGGGTCCCGCTTCGAACTCAACCGACACCGGCGCCGGGCCTTGGAGAACAACGTCGGCAAGCCGGTACGTGCGTGCCCCGGACTCAATGATGGATACCGCCCGACGGGCTGGATCTTCCGCTGGAAGCGGACTCGGAACGGACAACGCTGCCCGCGCTGATGTGAGCGTCATGAGCTCCACCGTCGACGTCGCCTCAGAGCCGGTTTCGCCCCACGGACAGAACCACACGGTCGACCCCGCCGACGCACCAAGGTCAGGAGCCTGCGGACCATCGAAATCGGGGCCGGGAGGTTCATCCGGTGCTCCAAGACCCATCGCGGCCGTCGCCAACGTCGCAACAATCAGCAGGGCGACAAACCTACGCATAACGCTCCCTCCCCCACACAGCCAACCCGATTAGTACACCCATTCCCAACAGTGCACCAAAGGCGCGCTGGCGCACCAGGGCTCGTGCAGTGAACACGATCTCGCCGGTTCGTCCATCGACGCTGTTGCCCCAGACCTGCTGTCGCCAACCGTCGGGATCCCAAAACGAATGTGGATTCGAAGCAAGAAAAACCGGACCGTCGGTCGCCGGACCCGTATATCCGGTCCCGTTTGAGACCCACGCGGGTTCAGCATTGGAAACAACCGCGCCCTGGGTCTCCGGCATGGTGAACGCAACGCTCACTCCAGCTCCCACCGAATCAACATCCAACTGGCTCCGCAACACAGCCTCGAGCGGCGACTCGTCCAACACGACCGCCCACCCGATCCCCATCCTCGAGAGCCGTTCGCCTCCCCGGAACTCGTTGCCGTCAATCATGTCCTGAAGAATACGATCAAGGGCAACATCTGCGGTCGATGGAGCACCCTGCCAGAGGTCCCACAGTTTCATCCCGGATGCAGGAATCACCCGATACGTCGCGCCGCGCACTTCGCGAACGTCGCCAGGAATGGCGTCCGCGGACCCGATAATCAGAATCCGGGCCGACGTGTTCTCAGGTTGGCTTCGAGAGATAAAGCCGATGCTGTTCGCTAGTTCCGCAGAAGGAAGTCCGACGCGACCGCCGAGCACCGATACTGCCACGGAACCAGCCAGTGCGATCATTCCCACACCGACGACGATGACGCCGATCCGTATGCCTCCGGAGTGCTCCGTGCCGATCGCGTCGATGGCGACCGCGGCGGCGATCGCGAGGCCCAGCGCGGTCATGGCGACTCCCGACACACCTATTGGCGTTCCGACGTCCATACGCGACGCGAGGACACCGGCAGCCGCGATAATTCCTGCCCACGCTGCAACGTCGCGAAGCCGATCCGTTGCGCCCACGATCCCACCGACCACGACAGCGATGAGCCCGAAGCCGACGAGCGGCGATATGTCCCAAAAGTATGTCCCCTGCCGCAGCCACTCCTGAGGATCATCGATCGTGAGTACCCAGGGCAGGACCGCGACGGCGCCGATTGCAATACCGATTAAGGCGGGCACTGTTCCAATCAACGGTGTCCAGCCGCGTGCAGCTACAACCAGCCAAACAGCGAGAACCCCGACAAGGGCAAGCGTCAGCGCCGGCTCAGCGAACATCAGGAGTCCGGATGTAGCACCAATCTGAGCGAACCAACCGACCCGTGACCTCAGCCCGCGCGGCACGGGGCGAAGCACCGCAAGCACCGCCCAGGGCAGAACCCCTAGCCCGACGATACTCGCCACAAGTCCACCGTCCGCGAGCTCCACTGCTGCAGGGCCGGCGATATACCCCACACCACCGAGAGCGCCGGCTACTGCACCAATACCCCAGAGTTTCGCCAGACGGCCGACTCCCCACACCGCGGCTGCAACCGCTCCAACGAGCACGACCATGTAGGCGAATTCGGACGAAAATGGGAGAACCTTGTCGGCAACCCCAAACAAACCGACGATCGGAGGCAACGGATCGCCGGAGCCGAACCCGGCGGGGTTCCACCCCCCCGCGTATGCTCCGAACAGATCGCCGCCTACCGGAAGAGGAGCGTTGAATCCGGCAGCAGCTGTCGTGCCGGATATGATTCCCCGAGTGACCAACGCGACGAATGCGACACCGAGACCAGCCGCAACAAAAGCCGGCTGTCTCAGCTCACCCGCCAACGTCTCGATGTCGAACCCCCCACGATCAATAATGCGACTCCGCAGGCGGTCCATCAACCGGGATCCGATTCCCCGAAACGCGATTGAGCCCGACACCTGGAAACGAAACAGCTCGGTGTCACCGAGTCCCGCCAAACGTACACTCATCGTTGTCCGCCGTTGCCGTAAGGATTCAACAATGTGGCCGGCGTTCCACACCCACGCTTTCACTGTTGCGAGACCCGTCCAGGGGCGGGCGAAGAGGGTGGTAACACCCTCCAGCAACCCGATTAGTACCCGCGCCGGAAGCGTCCATGCCAGCGTTACCAGAGAATATGAGGTGATCATCGACCTGATCCGGTCGGCTTCGACCCGCCACATATCGCTCTTTGGAGCATCGGCAGGAACCGCGACAATCGAGGATGGAGCAATGACGATTCGCGCCCCGGCGAGCCGCGCTCGATTGCAGAATGCTAGAGACGTTCCTTCGTTGGTGATGGCTCCTTCGCCGACCCCGATGCCCCTGGCAAGGTCTCGCCGGACAAGGGCGGACACAAGGCGGACCGCCGCCACATCACGCACCACGTCGTACTGGCCCTGATCGAGCTCCGTGTCAACGAACGTTGTTGCATCTACACCGAAAACGTCGGTCGTCATCCCGACCGAGATGAGCGTGCGTTCCTCGGTAGCAGAAATCAACTTCGACCCGACAACGCTCGCATCGTTGCGTTCTGCTTCTCCGACGAGAGCATCGAGCGCGAGCGGATCGGGAATCACGCCTGCTTGAAGAAACCATAAGTAGTGGACCTCTGGATCGACGCCGGCGAGATACGTCGCGAATGACGCATGCCAGGGAACATCGAGTATCCGTGTCGCTTCACGAACGTCCTTGTCTCCGCCGACAATGACCGGCGTCACAGCCTCGTACACTTGGGCGCTGACAGCATCGAGGGTTTCTGTGAGTGGAACCCCGGACTCTGCGACAACAACAGCTACGACGCGACTCGCCAATCGGGGCTCAGAAGGAGATGACATAATGGCCATTCTGGAGCCGACCGCGGAGAATCGCAATCTATCTCTAGTTGCACTCTGTGGCGGCGTTGGTGGAGCAAGGCTGATGAGGGCCCTCGATCAACTGATCCCGTGGGCCGCGTTGACAGCTGTGATAAACGTCGGTGACGACGAAACCCGCTACGGCGTCTACGTCGCCGCCGACATCGATACGGTCATTTACACACTTGCAGACATTGTCGGATCGCGCGGTTGGGGTATCGATGGCGACGCAACCACCATCATGAACACGCTGTCACGTCTCGGGGTAGATACAACGTTCCACCTCGGCGATCGTGACTTTGCTCACTGTCTGTGGCGTACTCAACAACTCACAGAGGGGTCTCCGCTCTCGGTAACAGCGTCAAGGCTGGCTACCGCCCTCGGAGTACGACCAGCTGTACTCCCGGCATCCGATGATCCCATCGCTACTACGGTGCAGATCGCCGACGGATCGTGGCTCGGCTTCCAGCAGTATTTTGTGGAACGCGCTCACCGCGATGAAGTACGTGCACTTCGATACGATGGCGCCGATGCCGCTGTCGCCGCCCCGGGGGTCCTTGATGCAATCGTCGAAGCTGACGCAGTCATCGTTGCACCATCGAACCCTCCGCTATCTATCTGGCCGATGCTGGCAATACCCAACATCAGATCCGCGATCGAAGCGCATCGGTGTGTGATCGCCGTGAGCCCACTCTTCTCGGGTAAGGCGCTCAAGGGACCGGCTGAACAGGTACTCCGATCGCTCGGGATGGGAAGCGGCACGGACAGCATCCTGGCTGCCTACGATTCCCTTCTCGACTATCTCATTGTCGACTCAAGTGACTCGGCGGACGTGACACTATCGAGCACCGACGTCGCCATTACGGCAGTCGACACCCGGCTCACACCTGTTGGCCGAGCTCACGATCTGATAGCGACCATTGTACGTTTGGCAGGAGACAGCGATGCGACTTGAGGTCTGGAGTGTTGGAGGCATCGGCGAGGTGCGACCCGGCGACGACGTTGCTGAACACATCGCCGACGCTATCGCGGCGACCGACGACGGTCTCATTGCCGGCGACATCGTTGTTGTAACCCACAAGATCGTCTCGACGGCCGAGGGTCGACTAGAACCTGC
>BDTL01000118.1 GCA_002898115.1 bacterium BMS3Bbin02
GGTGTATTCCTCAAGTCCCTCCGCACCTGCATACAGGAACGCCAGGAAAGCGGCTTCCTCCCACAGCCCCAATGCGGCGGACCCGACAGTTGCCGCGAACATGAGTACATCGATATCGACACGGAACTCTGCGATGGACTCGAGGGCTTCCTCGCCCCAGTACCGGGCCGCGAAGATGCCGACGATGACATAGAAACCGATGGAGACACCATCAGAAATAACATCTGCGCGTGACAAGAAGTATGTGGCCGCCAGTGCGACCCCGGCGATCAAGGCGTTACGCAGCGGCGGAAAGCCCCACCAGTTTCCTAGATACAGCTCTTCGCCGTCGTGGTCATGGTCAACCTCGGCAGATTCGCTCACGGTGTAGCCCTTCAGGAGATTCATCGGTGTTCACCGATGATATCGAGCAGGGTCGATGCCCACCAATCGATCGGGGATAACCGCAGAACCCCGCAGGGTCGACCCCCGAGGGTGTCGGTGCCGGTGGAACTATGGCGCCGGGTAGTTGGGACAAAGCTCAATCTGTTCACCCGAAAGTCCAAGCAAATCCTCGGCGGACCGGAGAACGCCCACGACCTCGTCGGCCGCAATGCGGTAGAAAACCTGGCGACCCTCGGGTCTATCGACCACCAGACCACAGTCCTTCAAACACGCCATATGCCCCGACATGTTGGACTGGGATCCACCGAGGCTCGCGACCAGATCGGTGACACGGAGCTCCCCCGCCCGAGCAAGTTCGGCAAGGATGGCAAGACGCATCTGATCCCCAAACCCTCGGAACAACTTCGCAGCCAATGCAACGTTCGCATGCGTCTTCGTCACTGCCGTCCACCTCTCACTATCGGGTCGTCGCGATACTATCGCCGGGTAATGACTACCGCCGACAATGCCGATACCGGCGTAAGGTCACCAGGACTCAGCCCGTGTGGAGTTCCACTCAAGAGCCTGCCCGACGGTCCAGCCACCATTCGCCCCAGGGCATGTCGCTGGTCTCGACCATTGCTACGAGTTCGGCGCGATCGACCGGCACCTGGCGGAGATCGATGTCCATGGCGCTGCCGCGCGTCGTGACGACCGCATATGCAGCGTGGCTCGCAATGTCGTCGTCGCCGGCGTCGCTGTAACCCGCAAAGGGGGCACCGACACTGCCCGGGTTGATGATCGTCTGCGACCCTTGGCGGCGCACCATCGGCACATGCGTGTGGCCCCCGGCGAGTAGCCGCTGGGTGGTGCCCTGAAGCATCTCGGCGACGTCGGCGACCGGGGTTGTGGCAATGATGTTGTCGTTCACCAAACGAGGCGATCCGTGGAACGCCAGGAGTGCACCGTCGCCGAGGTCGACTTCGGTTGTCAGGGGCAGCCCGCGCAGGAACTCCTGGTGTTCGGTCGATAGTTGGCTCGCACACCACACGCCGATCTCGGCGATCGGGAGTGCCGATGCGGGGGCGCCGACCGTGGTCGGATCGTGCCACCACTCGGGAACGGCGAGCATGTCGAGATCCGTGTTCCCGGTCACGACACGGCAGTCGAGATCCGCCACCAGCTCGATTGCGCCGGTAGGGTCGGGACCCGTCGCCGCGATGTCGCCGAGGCAGACGACGGCGTCGACATCGTGGTCCATAATGTCATCAAGGACGGTTCGTAGGGCGACGGTATTTCCGTGAATGTCTGAGATCAAAGCGATGCGCATGGCCGCATTCTCCCACGCTCACCGGCCCACGGTCCACCTCCCCCGTTTTGGCTAGTTCACGACACTGCTGACGGACCACCGGGTGTCGGTGACACAACTCAGCAGCGGCACCGACATCCACTCGATCGAATTGACCCACTCCTCGGCTCCGAGCCCTCCCTCCTCGACACTCGACCCCCCGCCACCGAGGCGCACGGTCTGGCCATCCACGAACGTGGTCGTAGAGCCGTCGAAGTCGGAAAATCGAATACTGGCGGAACTCTCATCCCATTCGGTTCGGTCCGATGGCCACACCAGCAAGACCAGCTCGCCACGTTCGTCGAGAAAGACACATTCATCGGTGATCTCGATCGTCCCCTCGATCAGGGCCTCATCTCCGCCGCCGCCTCGCACGACCGCAAGCGGACCCCACTGCGATCCATCGCCCACCTCCACAGGGGCCAGTGTGGTGGTCGGCAAAGACGGTCGGTCGACGACATAGAACCGCTGCCAGTCCGCCCCCGCAACGAAGTCAAGACCCTCGGCGACCGCGAGCAATTCCGACGGGGACAGCGTCCCCCCGACAACAACGGTCATTTGCGGACTCAAACTCCACGCCAACGCCGCTCCGTCTTCCCTGACAACACGATACGCCGGTCGGCCGCGCACTTCGGTCACGGTCGCGGCGCCCCACTGGCCGGCGACGATCTCAAGCGGCTCCGCGAGAACCTGCACTCCTATCATCGGCGGCTCTCCGGCGATCGAGGACAGCATCACGACCATGGGACTGGGCTCAAGGCTCTGGCCCCAGGCCGCACCGAGGACCGACAACCCATCGGGGAGCGAATCGATCGATAACACCGAGACGCCGAACGGTACGTCTGCGTCAATAGTGATCACGGACGCGACGGCCTGCGCGAGCTCGGCGTCACCCGACGCAGAGCTCACGCTGATGCTGTAGGCGGCCTGCTGCCAGGCAACCGTTGCCCGACCCTTGTTGCGAAACACCACGGCCGTGCGACCGGCAACGTCAACCTCGACACCCGCCGGAAAAGTCACCTCAACCGAGTCGGTGACGGTGACGACGACGGCATCCGAGAAGCCGTCTTCCTGAAAACGAGCGACGGCAGCGACCACCGCTGCCGGGTTCGACGGATCTGGGACGACAAAGCTGCCGTACACCGTGTCGACCCCGTCGGGGATGTACGAGGCGACCGGATAGGAGCCTGCTACCCCCGCGCCGGGGACCACGCCGTCCGTTCTCGATCCCAAGAACAGCAACGGTCCTCCGACCGCGACCACCACAATCACCATCGCGGCAAGGGCGATCATGAGCCCGCGAGATCGACCACCGGTACCTGGACGCGCTACCGGCAGAAGGCCGGCATTTTCGTCGGGGAGGAGTTCGGCTGCCTCAGTGAGGCCGATACGAAGCCGGGTTTCGAGTTTGCTCATGGGGATTCTCCTAAGTCCTTCGCGAGGCGGGCCAGAGCGCGTGACAGGCGGCTCTTCACCGTCCCTTCGGGCACATCAAGTGCGGCGGCAACCTCCGTCGTCGACCAGTCGAGGTAGTAGCGGGCTACGACGATGGACCGCTGACGGATCGGTAGTTGACCAACGGCGCGGAGCAGGTCAAGGTCCGGAACCCGACTCTCCTGAGCAGTGTCGGCGAAAATCTCGGTAAGTACCTCTCTGCGCCGTTTCCGAAATATCCCCCGCGCCCAGTTAAGACCGACACGGTATACCCACCCCTGTGGCGATTCGTAGACGCCGATCTGATCCCAGGTCGCCGCA